>JAYKGU010000078.1:0-24808 GCA_035285585.1 Synechococcales cyanobacterium | reverse complement strand
GAAATTGACGGTTTGCAAAATAATACGAATCCGGACTATCGATCGGGGTCTTCTCCACCAGGTATTGCTGCGACAGATGTCGCCACCAATACATTGATAGGAGCACGAGGAGAGCCGGAGCCACCTGATCCAAAACAGCACTTGGCTGTCTCAGAGAACTCGTCATGGGATCAGGATACGAATACTCAAGGGCATTTCATGTCTGCTCAAACTGCTCCCAATGCACCTCTACCAAATGCTTTTCCAGGGCAGGCCCCGCCGCTTCCAGAGGTGAATCAAAGCTCACGTGAGGGAACTCCTTTGGGGACACCTCATCCTTCACCTCAGGACCATCCTCCAAATCAAATTCGCCCTCAACCTAATCCTGAACCAATTCAGCAGCTCCAAAAGGGGCAGCTTGTCGAAGCCTTTATCGATGGCTGCTGGGTGCTGGCGAAGTATGTCCGTCCCGTCTGGCACTCGGTCTTCTCGCCGCAAACCGAGAAACTCCATGATGGCCACCAAATATCCCTTGTTAAGACAAAGCGCTACCCCAACTTCTTCAAGGTAGCTACGCCAGATTTACGATGGCATACACCTTAAGGAGCCATTTAGATTAGCAGCATCTACCGATTGTTTGGTTGAGATAGTTGTAGCGAATTGACCTCAAGGACTTGAAGAAGGAGGATACTGGCTGTATGTCACAACCTAACCTGGTTGAACTGAGCAAGCGACTGACCGTTCTAGAAACCCAACAGCGATGGGTGCGTCGTGTGCTGGAAACCTATGGCATCAGGGGATTATGGCTTTCTCCTGGCAAAGCCTCTCCTTTGTTGAGCGTTGGTCGCGATCGCATCATTGCCGAGATTGAGCGTGCCGAGAAACTGAGAGCGCTCGGGCGCAAAGGAGATTTGATTTACGGTGTTCACTATCGGAACGTGCAGGACCCGGAGAATTCGGCAAAACCGACCTGGCAGGTTCACATCGTGGAATTCGAGAAAATACTGGCCATTCCCCCTGACCAAAGGAAGAATTCGGCGGTTTGATGGTTCGCGGTCAACAGCGACTCATGCCGCCTCTCGAATCTGCTGGATTCTGCCATTTTAGCTGAGTGGGGACACCCTGGGGAAAAGCCAATTTGCCAAGACTCAAAACCCTTGCTATACTTCGCTTACGTGGATCGAGTAGGCAGATTGCTAATCTGTTGATAGGTACGTAAGGCCTATCCGAGGGTTCGAATCCCTCCCTCTCCGTTCAATGGTTTCAGCGATTCTTAAGGCACAGTTATAGCGCTACGCTTTCGTGTTAGGACGCTCCAGAGGTATGGAAACCCTGCGTCGCGGGGGTTCCACACTCAAACCTTAGCCCGTAGGGCTATACCCTCAACTTTTCAGAAACGGGCGGAAATTGCGCTCGACGTGACCACAAATCCAGCCGGTCTAAAATTAGCGATCGCCAAGGCAAAGGAAGTTGACGCCCAGCTCGTTTGGGAAAAGTTCAATTGGACTCCTTACCTGAAAGACAGCGATCGCCCTCTTTAACAAAGCACATTCAGCTTTGACATAGCAAATTGAGCTTTGACAAAGCAAGTTGCAGCCTTGACAAAGCAAGTTCAGCTCTGATGAAGCAAGTTGCAGCCTCAACACGTTAATTACAGGGCTGACATAGCAAGTTACAGCCCCAACAAATTGATTGCAGCCCCAACATACTGAGTTCAATTGCAAAGGCAATCCCTGGTGCCCTGCATTTAGCAGTAGCCGTGACGCATCCTACATTGGTTAAACACAGATGATGCAGATGATCGCAGATAGAGCATCGGCAGTGAAGATCATTCATCTGCGAAATCTGCGAAATCTGCGGACAAACACCATACCGCCCCAGCAAATAGTGCAGTAAAACTTTTCCAGGTCGTTACGAGCGCCCATCGCAAGAATGTCTATGAGTGAATGGGCGATCGCCCCACCAATCATCTGCGTCATCTGCGCCATCTGCGGATGATCCACCCACCACCCCAACAACAACCAACCCCCAGCCAAAAATTTCTAATAATTCTGAGGTGGAGCCGCCAGATTGCGGAAGCGAGTAAACTGCTGCTCAAACAGCATCTTCACCGTACCCACCGGGCCATTGCGGTGCTTGGTAATGATGATTTCGGCAATGCCGCGATCGGGGGTATCGGGGTTGTAATACTCGTCGCGGTAGAGCATCAGGATCAGGTCAGCATCCTGTTCGATGCTTCCGGAGTTATGGGAAACAATGCCATCAGCAATCCATGAGGCTGGCCCTGGAACCGTCAGGTCATAGACGACTTCTTCTCCAGCAGGCTCAATGGAGACGATTTCGTCCCAAAAAATATCAGAAGTCGCGATCTCCCGGAGTTCTGTGCTGTCGAGAATTTCTGCGTAGCTCAGCAAAAGTTCTTTAGAGGGCGCAAACTTGAAATGAGCAGTGCCACCGTATGAAGTACCCCGCAAGGTGGCCATGCGTCGCTGGGAGATTCCTTTGACTCTAGAATCTAACCAGTAATTGATTGGTTCACTCAACCTTGGCATATGGTTGGCTACAGCGAGGCGATCGCCAACCTTCAGTGCCTGGATCTGCTGCCAGCCGTCAAATGTATACAGTCGGTGCTTACCCGTGGCTCTGATTTTCCTGCCGCTGGCGGTCGTGAGTGCGAAGATCGGTTTGGTGCCGACCTCCCAGATCAAATCGGTTTGGGCCTTCAGGAGACGCCCCTGGGCATTCATGCTGATGACTTCGGGAGTTTGTCCTACCAGGTCAGCAATGGGTAAACGCCTGCCATCAGCGAGCCAGACCAGGGTATCTCCGGTCACGCATTCCCTCAGGTCACTCATCATCGGACGTTTGTTTGTCCGCGACTCGACGCCTCGGCTGAGCTGAGAGAGGGCAATGATCGGCACATTCAGCTCGCGGGCCAGACCTTTGAGCGATCGCGTCACCCTTGACAGTTCCTGCACCCGGTTATCGCTGCCGCTGCTCTCCATGAGCTGCAAATAGTCGATCAGAATCAGCCCCAGTGCGCCCCCCTGCTCGGCCTGGAGCCGTCGCGCCTTGGAGCGCATCTCGTTGACGGAAATATTGGGCGTATCGTCGATAAAGACCGGCAGTTGGGAGAGGGTATTAATGGCGTGGCTGAGGGGCTGCCATTCCCGCTGGCTCACCCGGCCACTGCGCAGCCGTCCGCTTTCGATCAGCGCCTCGCTGGACAGCAGACGATAGACGAGCTGATCTTTGGACATTTCCAGGCTAAAGACGGCAACTGGTAAGCGGGGAGTCGCCCCGGCAATATTGCGGGCAATGTTCAGCACAAAGCTGGTTTTGCCCATAGAGGGCCGTCCCGCCGCGATGATGAGATCCGATCGCTGGAAGCCCTGGGTCATGGCGTCCAGGTCGTAAAAGCCCGAGGGAATACCAGGAAGCACCAGCCCTTCCGCCCGGTTCTCAATGTCGGCAAAGGTGGAGATCAAAATATCCGCCGTGGCCGTTAGCCCCTGGGTGGGCCGATCCTGGGTGATCGCAAAGAGCTTTTGCTCGGACTTGTCGAGCACCGACTCCAGCGGCAAAGTCGTATCGTAGCCCGTCTGGGAAATCTCCTGACCCACGCGGATTAGCTTGCGCCGCAGGTACTTGTCCATCACCAGTTGGGCGTACTGGTCGATGTTAACGGCGCTGACCGTGCGATCGACAAGCTGGATGAGCCGCCCCTGGCCGCCCACCTTTTCCAAAAGGCCCTGATCCTTCAGCCAGGTGGTGACCCGCATCAGATCGGTGGGCAGCCCCTTACCAAACAGGTCGAGCGCTGCCTTGTAGATTTCCTGGTGGGCGCTGATGTAAAACGCCTCGGTTTTCAAAATTTCCGCCACCCGCCCGATCGCCTCTGGGTCGAGCAGAATGCCGCCTAAAATCGCCTCTTCCGCATCGACGTTTTGAGGGGGGAGGCGATCGCTAAAGGTCTCAAAAACCGGCTCATGCACCATAGAACTTGCTCAGCCAGGGCAATGGAAGATTCTCGGAAATTGTTTTACCCAACAGCGTAGGGGCAAAAATGTTTTACCCAACAGCGTAGGGGCAAATGGCCATTTGCCCCTACAACCCGTCATTTAGGATAGATAGTCTGCTGGGAAATGCCTTATGAGGCGGCAACCTGAATCTCTACGGTAGCGGTCACCTCGGCGTGGAGCCGGATCTGCACTTTGTAGAAACCGAGCTTGTTGATGTCGGGCACGGTGATCTCGCGGCGATCCACTTCCTGGTTGGTGGACGCCTGGATGGCATCGGCCACATCCTGGGCGGTAACGGTACCAAAGATGGCTTCCCCTTCCCCGACCTGCTTGCGAATGGTGAAGCGACCCACGGTTTCCAGGGCGGTCTTCTGGGCCTCAGCCTGCTGCTTCTCTTCAATAATGCGCTGGCGTTCGGCTTCGCGCCGCCGCTCCACCTGCCGCAGAATTCCTGGCGTGGTGTTCACCGCGATTCCCTGGGGAATCAGGTAGTTGCGGGCGTAACCGGGGGCGACTTCCACCAGATCCCCTTCCTTTCCAAGCTTCCGAACGTCCTGTCGGAGCACAACCTGTGTACGTTTTGCCATGAGCTTCCCAAAATCTTCCCAAAACGACTATCGAACGTGGACCGGACGTACCGGATGGGTGAGGGCGAAGCATTCGGAAGAGAGCTTTTGCAGGAGTCCGAAAAATGCTGGCCGAATGCTTCGCCCCTACCAAAACCAATATTGTACCGAATGTGTTGGGGCGATCGCAACATTCCAATCCCATCCACCCATCTACCCACCTACCCACCCGAACTCGCCTCCACCGAAGCCTCACTGAACTGCGGATGGAAATAGTCATAAATCTGCTGAGCCAGCTTGGGGCCAATCCCCGGCACCTCGGCAATCTGCTGGGGCGATGCCTCCCGGATATAGTCGATGGAGCGGAAGTGGGCCAGTAGCTCCTTCTTGCGGTGGTGTCCCAGGCCGGGGATGTCGTCGAGGCGCGATCGCCGCATGCGATCGCTGCGTTTTTGGCGGTGGAAGCTGACGGCGAAGCGGTGGGCCTCGTCCCGCAGGCGGCGCAGGAGCTGGACTCCCGGCTGTTCGGCGTCCGTGGGCAGGGGCTGGGATTCGCCAGGAAGGAAGATCTCCTCCCGCTGCTTGGCCAGACTCACCACCCGCACCTCCTCCAGCAGGTTCATCTGGCGCAGCACCTCCACCACGGCAGAGAGCTGGCCCTTGCCGCCATCGATCATGATTAAATCGGGGAAATCCCCTGGTTGGGTGGGCGATTCCGGCAGGTGGGGGGCGGCGGCGGTGTCCTGGACTTCCCCAGCGGTGGCCTTGGTCTTGGCGTAGCGGCGGAAGCGGCGCTGGATTACCTCCGCCATGCTGGCGAAGTCGTCGGAGTGGCCCGATCGCACGTCAGGATTTTTGATTTTGTAGTGGCGGTAGTGCTGCTTGGCGGGCAGACCGTCGATAAACACCACCTGGGAGGCCACCGCGTCGGAACCTTGAATGTGGGAGATGTCGTAGCCCTCAATGCGGTGGGGCAGATCGGGCAGGTCGAGGATGTCCGCCAGATCGAGCATGGCCTGGTTGTTGCGATCGGCAAAGCGCTGGGTGCGGGCCAGCTCATAACCGGCGTTGCGCTCCACCATCTCGATCAGATCCGCCTTGGACTGGCGCTGGGGCAGGTAGATGCTCACCTTGCGCCCCCGTCGCTCCGACAAATAAACCGCCAGCATGTCGCCCTCCGGCAGCTCGTGCTGCACCAGAATTTCTGAAGGAATCTCCACCGAATCCACCGTCTGGTAGTGCTCCTCCAGCACCCGCTGGAGAATTTCCCCCGGCGTCCCCGATTGGGCATCAGCGACAAAGCCCAGGTGACCCACCAGTCGGCCCGCCCGAATCTGAAAAAGCTGGATGCAGGCATGGTGGTCGTCGGCCATGAGGGCGATCGCATCCCGCGTCACCGTGTCGTCCGGCAGGGACACTTTCTGGTCAGAGTTGAGGGATTGTAGCCCCTGGATCTGATCCCGGATGCTAGCCGCCAGCTCAAAGTTGAGGGCATCGGCAGCCTTGTGCATCTGAGCAGCGAGAATCTCCTCCAGCTCCTGAGTTCGCCCCTGGAACACCATCGCCACCTTCTGCACGGTCTTGTGGTAGTCCTCCGGCGAAATCAACTGCTGGCAGACGCCGGGACAGCGGCCAATGTCGTAGTTGAGGCAGGGGCGATCCTTAAACAAAGGCTGGGGGCGCTGCCGCAGGGGGAAGATGCGCTTGGCGATGCTCAGGGTGCGGCGCAGCACGCCCACATTGACGTAGGGGCCGTAGTAGCGATCGCGCTCTTTCTTGCGGCGCTTGCGGGTGATGAAAATGCGGGGATAGTCCTCCGACCAGGTGATGCAGAGGTAGGGATATTTCTTGTCGTCCTTGAGCAGCACGTTGAAGTGGGGCTGGTGCTGCTTGATCAGGTTGGCTTCCAGGGCCAGGGCCTCGGCCTCGGTGTCGGTGACCAGAAACTCGATCTCGGCGATTTGCATCACCATCATGGCGATGCGGGGGTTCAGGTGGTGATCGTCCCGGAAGTAGGAGCGGACGCGCGATCGCAGCTTCTTAGACTTGCCGATATAGAGAATATTGTCGCTGGCGTCGCGCATAAAGTAGACCCCCGGCGTCGGCGGAATCTCCTTCAGGCGAGCTTCCAGGCGATCGGGGTCTTTGTGGAGGGGGACAGGCTGGGGGGATGCGGTCACAGGCAGCTCGTCAGATCAGAATTGGGGCAACGGATCGGAGTCATTAGGGCATCTGATCCCTATCCTTTCCAGGATATCGGGAACGAGGGGCGATGGGCAGACGGATTACCCCAAAGGCTAGATGCAGTCACCCGGCCAGTGTCGTCCTTTGATAGACGCAAGATGAGACCTGGGTTTGGGATCTTAAGAAAAGATAAATTCCTCAAAATGCTATGAATTTCTTCAAACTAACCACCGGGCTTTCAGCGGCGCTGATGGTGGTTGGGGCGATCGCCTCTCCCGCCACCGCTCAAATGCAGATTCGCCTGATCCAGCGGGGGCCAGCCGCCGAAACGGAGCCAGCGGGACAAAGCACCTCCCCTGAAGCCGCTTCCCCGGCAGATACCACAGCTCCTGCCGCCAACGTCGTGACGCCCTCCGTGCCCCGACCGGAAGCGGCCCAGCCAGGGGAACCCCCCTACGATCGCTTCATGCGCCTGGGCTACGCCGCCTCCGAGACAGGGGACTACCAGGAAGCCATGACCTACTTCCGGCAGGCGCTGGACGCCAATCCGGGCGATCGCCTCGCCACCATCGCTTACTGGAACATGGTAGACGCCCTGCAAACAATTCAGGTAAACGTGGCTGAAGAGACGGCAGAGGTCAGTGAGGTTAATTCGCCCACAGCAGGTGGCGGCACCTCCAGCGAGGCTCCGACCTTCGACGAATACATGAACGCGGGCTATGCTGCCGTGAAGCGAAACAACTACCAGCAGGCCCTGGGATACTTCCAGCGGGCGCAGCAAATCCGGCCTGACAACCCCTATGCCAATCAGGCCATTCGCAATGTGCAAACCTATCTCCAATAAAGAGATGATTATCCGCAGATGGCGCAGATGACGCAGATAGGGAGCCAGAATTCAGGAATCAGAATTCAGAAGGGAGCTGACTTCTGGCTCCTGACTCCTGAATTCTATTCCTGGCAAAGCTTCCCGCCTTAAGTTGATACCCCCCACTCTCCATCTGCGCTCATCTGCTTAATCTGCGGATAAAATCTTTGCTAAATTTAACGCCTAAAATTGATCTAAGTTTCGTTTATAACCAATATGCTCAATTGGATCACCTCCACCATTGCCTCCCTCGGCTACGTGGGCATCGCTCTGCTGATGATGTTAGAAAACGTCATTCCCCCCATTCCCTCTGAGGTGATCATGCCCCTGGCGGGGTTTACCGTTACCCAGCAGACTCTCCAGTTTGGCTATGTGGTGCTGGCGGGTACGATTGGCTCGGTGCTGGGGGCGCTGCCCTGGTATGTGGTGGGGCGATCGCTCGGCGAAAATCGACTCATCGCCCTGGTGGAGAACTACGGCAAGTGGATTCAGCTCAAGCCCAATGACGTGATTCGGGCGCGGCAGTGGTTCAACCGCTATGGCAATATTGCGGTGTTTTTCGGACGGCTGATTCCCGGTATCCGCACCTACGTTTCGGTGCCAGCGGGGCTGGAGCCAATGCCCCTGACGCCTTTTCTGCTGCTATCCACCCTGGGGTCGGCCATCTGGATCCTCATCCTGACGGCGGCGGGCTATTTTCTGGGGCAGAACTACATGCGGGTAGGGGAAATTCTGGGGCCGCTGTCAACGGTGGTAATTGCCCTGATTCTGCTGAGTGCCGCCCTGTTCGTGATTCGCCGCTGGCTGCGGGATGGTTAGTAAATTAGGGTGCCATCGCCTGGAACCACTTCACCAATGGCGATCGCCCCCACCGCCAGAGCATGGAACTGGTGCAGCATCGCATCGGCCTGGTCGGGCGGCACAATCACCACAAAACCGACGCCCATGTTGAAGGTGTTGAACATCTCGTCGCGGGCTACTTCCCCGGTGGTGGCGATCCATTCAAAAATAGGCGGCACCGTCCAGGCATTCGTTTGGATACGTACCGATTGATTTTTCCCCAGACAGCGGGGCAGATTTTCGGGGAGACCGCCCCCGGTGATGTGGGCCATACCGTGAATTCGCAGCCGTGCCTTGCGGATAGCCTGAATTGGCTCCACGTAAATCTGGGTGGGGGTGAGGAGGACTTCGCCCAGGGTACGGCCATCGAGGGCGGGGGGGCGATCGCCCAGGTCTATCCCCCTGGCCTCTGTAATCTTGCGGATCAGGCTAAAGCCATTGCTGTGGACACCGCTGCTGGGGAGGGCGATCGCCACGTCCCCTACCTGCACCTGCGATCCGTCCAGAATGGCGGACTTTTCCACGATGCCCACGCAAAACCCCGCCAGGTCATACTCTCCAGGCTGGTAAAACCCCGGCATCTCAGCGGTTTCTCCACCCAGCAGGGCGCAGCGGGCAGACTGACACCCCGTAGAAATTCCCTCGACCACCTGGGCCAGTTGCTCCGGCTGCAGGGCGCTGGTGGCAATATAGTCCAGGAAAAACAGCGGTTCTGCCCCGCAGGTGAGCACATCGTTGACGCACATGGCCACCAGGTCAATGCCCACCGTATCGTGGCGATCGAGCTGATGGGCCAGCTTCAGCTTGGTGCCCACGCCATCAGTGCCCGCTACGAGGACGGGTTCACTGTATTGGGTCGGCACCTGAAAGAGGCCGCTAAATCCTCCCAGGCCGCCCAGCACTTCAGGTCGATGGGTTTTTTCCACCAGTTGGCGAATGCGCTGCACAAACTGCCGCCCCGCCTGAATGTCAACCCCCGCCTCCCGATAGTCCATGACTGGCACCACTTGCGTCCGTTTGCAGCCTGTATTTTATCCCAATTCAGACGCATCCAAGGGGCGATGGCAATACGTAGAGGGGCAAAGCATTTCGGCAACACAATTGGGAGAAGACCCAAAGGCAATTACGAAATGCTTCGCCCCTAAAGATTCGAGCAAAATTGTTTATGGAATGAATTCCATCCCTAGGGATGGAACAGTAGATCTGGGAAGAACCGGTTGAACTCAATCAGAATGCCAGCAGTAACAAACAGCATGGCTGTGGCCAGCACGGGGGCCGTTGACAAATAGGTGAGAAAATTTTTGTCCATTAGTTGATAGCTCCAGTAATGTTGGACGGCAAAAGGTTAGCGCTGCAACTAGCGAGGCGAAACCGGGATGTTTTCCTCAGCTTCAACCAGGTCACCGCTCAGAAAATCCTTCACGGCAGCCAGAGGCCAGGCAAAGCCGGTGGCCATGATGCTCAGAGCCAGGGGCACATCGATAATGATTTCTTTTTCCTCAGGATTTTTGTTGTCCCGCACCTTAATCAGGTATGCCCGACCAACCCAACCAATCCAGCCTGCGATATACAGGAAGAGGATGCTGGGAATCAAAAACTCTCCAGCATGGCTCAGGCGACCGTCCACCACCAGGTGGGGCAACCCTTCGGGGCCACACAGGACGTTGGATTCGGCATACAGCGCAAAACGGCGCTTTGCTTGAGGCGTGCTAGCCGCAGCGGCTCGGGCCTGGAAAGCGGGAGATTGGTCGCAGGGGGTCAATCCAGCGACATCGGCAGACGCGGGGGCAGCGAACCCAAACCACAGGCAAATGACCAGTGCCAACGCAAATAATCGACGCATAAAATCGTTTCCCTCGATTACAAAAGGCAAAGTTTTTTGTACAAAAATTAAGTTAGTTGTACAACCCAATCATGACTTGCAGAGCCAATCATACTCTCCCAAGGAAACCCGGTAAAGCGAGGTTCTGGTGGCCTATCCGAACTGGTGCTTGGAGGTTTTGGGGTTAAACCGGCAAGGCAAGCTTAGATAGGGCCGCAGTAAAGCTCTGCTGACTTCATAACGTAACTGATTCAGGTAATTTGATGGCAAAAATTTTAGCAATTGAAACAAGTTGTGATGAAACCGCCGCTGCTATTGTGAACGATCGCAACGTTTTGAGTAGCGTGGTGTCTAGTCAGGTAGCCACCCACGAGCAGTACGGCGGCATCGTGCCCGAGGTCGCCTCCCGCCAGCATGTGGAGATCATCAACGGGGCGATCGCCCAATCCTTAGAACAGGCCAACCTCACCTGGGCCGACCTCGATGGCATCGCTGCCACCTGCGCGCCGGGGCTGGTGGGGGCACTGCTGGTGGGGTTAACGGCGGCAAAAACCCTGGCGGTGCTGCACCAGAAGCCGTTCCTGGGGGTTCACCACCTGGAGGGGCACATTTATGCTTCCTACCTGAGTAGCCCCGATCTACAGCCGCCGTTTCTCTGCCTGCTGGTGTCCGGTGGTCACACCAGCCTGATCCACGTGAAGGGCTGCGGCCATTACGAAACCCTGGGACAGACCCGCGACGATGCGGCGGGGGAAGCCTTCGATAAGGTGGGGCGACTGCTGGATCTGGGCTATCCAGGGGGGCCGGTGATTGACAAGCTGGCCGCCCAGGGCGATCCGACCCTGTTTCCGCTACCGGAGGGCAATGTGTCCCTGCCGGAGGGGGGCTATCACCCCTACGACTCCAGCTTTAGCGGCTTGAAGACTGCTGTGCTGCGGCTGACCCAGCGGCTCCAGGCCGAGGGAACCGAACTGCCCGTGGCTGACCTGGCTGCCAGCTTTCAGGCCACCGTGGCGCGATCGCTCACCAAACGGGCGATCGCCTGCGCCCGCGACCACAATCTCTCTACAATCGCGGTCGGCGGCGGCGTAGCAGCCAACAGCGGGCTGCGTGCCCACCTCCAGGCAGCGGCGGCAGAGCATCGGCTCACCGTCCTGTTTCCCCCGCTGAAGTACTGCACAGACAATGCCGCCATGATTGCTTGCGCCGCTGCAGAGCACTTTAACCAGGGACACCGATCGCCACTGACCCTGGGAGCCGAGTCACGGATGGCGATCGCCGACGTCATGAATTTATATGGGTATCCGCTCAAGCAAAAAATCCTGGTTAAGTAGGAATCCAGAATTCAGGAGACAGAATTCAGGAGTGAGCTCAATCCTGTCTCCTGAATTCTATCTCCGGGAAAGCTGCCCACTTTTGTTGAAGCTCGTCTAATCGCTGTGACGAGCCACCATAGCCCGAATCTGGTCGGCCAGGAGTTGGGGCTGTTCCAGCATGGCGAAATGGCCACAGTTGGGCAGCTCAATGACGTTTTCACCAACGCACTGGAACAGGTGATGGAAACTGGCCAGATGGTGGACGTACTTCGGTTCCATAATGTCGTCGTTGGCTCCCGCGATGAAATAGGCGGGCTGCTGCATCCGCGAGACGACCTGGGGCAGGCGGTGGACTTCCTGTTCGGTGGTGGAGTCGAGCAGCGCACCCAGGGCTGCCTCCGAATGGGCGGTTACCAGGTCCATGAGCCGCTGACGCCCCCAGTAACGGTCGAGGGGCTGGGCCACGTTCATGCGGGTCATCATCACGTCCAGCAGGGGAACCTGGCACAGCCACCGGGGACGCAGCTTCACCAACTGCTGCCCCGCCGTGCGAAATCGCTCAAATTCTTCCTTAAGATAAATGCCGCCCCCCGAATTGACCGACACCACGCCGCGAACCCGCTGGGGAGCCTGGTCAGAAGCCCAAAGGGCAATGCTGCCGCCGAGGGAGTGGCCGATGATCCAGGCCCGCGAGATGTCCAGTTGCTTGAGGAGATAGACCAGGTCTTGGGCGTAGGCCGCTGGCGTGTAGCGCGACAGGGCATTGGGGGCGATCGCCACCGATGAGTCATGCTGGGCCAGTCTGGGGAAGGGCGATCGCCCGTTAGTCGCCGGTTGTTGAACCGCCACAAAGGAATGGCTGGCGCTAACCGCACTGAGACCTACCCGCTCAGTGTCTAACCGCGCATTGCTGGAAACCGGCTGGTGCAGCGGCTGAGAGACGGGCTGCGAGTCGCCAAACCCCCGCAAATCATAGGATAAACATTGGTAGTCGGAAGCCAGGCAATCCACCAGGGGTTGCCAGTATTTCCGGCTGAGCAGCCACCCGTGGACAAAAACCAACACGAGGGGCGATCGCACCGGAGGCGTCAATTCGTAGGCGTGGGGCGTACCGAAGACATCAGCAGTTGTGACCATATCTACATGGTAACTTGAACTGCTTTTAACATTCCATCCGCTTTCTCCATTGAATTTGGGGCGGTTTAGCCCATCTACAGTGCGCCATTTGCCGGGAAGTTGGCGTCAGTTCCTGAGGCGGCACAGCTCAAGCATTGGCGAGGCCACCGTCAGCGTAGAATAAGAACTTATCCGAAAACCCCGGAGGGTTGAGAGTCTAAGTAGGTCAGCACAATTAAATTCATGTTAGAGAAACGGGGGAGCGCCCCGGTTCTCTAACCTTCGTTTTTCAATACAGTTCTACTTACGAGCATGGCAGGAATTTTTGACCTTATCGTCAAGGGGTTGGAGCGATCCGTTCCCCACATCGAAAAGCTGGTGCCCCAATATTCCAAAGTGGGAGAGTCTGTCTGGTTCACCACCGACCAGTTTCCCTGGGCCGCCACCCTGGAAGCTAACTGGAAAACCATTCGCCAGGAGCTGGATCAGGTGATGGAGCGGGTAGATGAGCTGCCCAACTTTCAGGACATTTCCACCCGGCAATACCGCATCGCCAATGACGATCGCTGGAAGACCTATTTTTTCTGGGCATTTGGCTTCCGGGCCGAGAAAAACTGCGATCGCTGCCCCGAAACCACCCGGCTGCTGGAGTCCATTCCAGGGGTCAAAGTGGCCTTTTTCTCCATCCTCGCCCCCGGTAAACACATCCCCAACCATCGCGGCAAGCACAAAGGCTTAATCCGCTATCACCTTGCCCTGAAGGTGCCGGAACCGCGCGAAAAGTGCCGCATTCGCGTCGACGACCAGATCGCTCACTGGGAAGAGGGCAAAAGCCTGATTTTCGACGACACCTACTACCATGAGGTCTGGAACGACACCGACGGCTATCGGGCGGTGCTCTTCCTCGACATCATCCGCCCGCTGCGATTTCCTCTCTCCCTGGTGAACTGGCTGGTTTGTCGGCTGGTGGCAGCGTCACCCGTGGTGCAGGATGCCAGAGCCAACCATGAAGCCTGGGAGCGCAGATTTGAGGGCCGTTAGCCTGGGAGTTTTGAGTTCAGCTTAGGAGTGAGCGTTGGCGCGATCGGGTTCTGACCAGATCAGCAGGCCCAGCAGTAGGGCCACAATCGCCGCTGTGTAAAAAACCATCGGTAGGCCCACAAACTTCCAGACTGGCCCCAGAATCAGCGGCGAGATAAATTGCCCCAGGGAGTTCATCCCTGTCCCCACCGCGAGAACGCTGGAGCGTAGTTCTGGAGGCGACAGATTAGACAGCCCATCATACACATTGGGAATGGCAACCCCAAACCCCATGCCAAACAGCACGGCGGCGGGCAAAATCAGCCAGAGATCGTTGAGAAAAGGAATGGTACCCAGCATCAGCCCCATGGTGACGAATCCCAGACCAATGGTGCGGTTGGTGCCCAGATGCTTGGCCAGGTAGCTGGCCCCCACCGCCGACATCACCGCCGCCCCTACGGCACGAATTCCCAGTACAAAACCATTCAGGGCTGGCCCCGCATTGATAATCTGCTTGAGGTAGAGGGGCGTATAGATGACAACAGCATAGACCACCGCCGCCGCCAAAATCACCGTCAGATAGAGCTTGAGAACCGAACGCTGGCGCACAATCCGCGACAGCTTGCGCCCCTGGCCCGCTTCCATCAGGCTACTTTTGCGCGATCGCCGCTCTTCCAAAATAATCAGCGCGAGTAAGGCAGTTGGCACCCCCAGCGCATATAAATAGAAGGCAAATCGCCAATTAAAAGAACCTGCCCACCCTCCCAGCATGGGGATCAGGATACTGGCGGTGGTCATGGCGCTGGTGGCATAGCCCAAAATGCGCGTGCGGGCCTCTCCCTCGTACATGGTGCCCAGTAGGCCGATGCTGGCTGCCGCAATCCCGGCGCTAGAAATTCCTAACAAAATACGGGTGGCCAGCAGGGGCAGCAGGCTGGGCATAAAAGCCCCGGAAACGCCAAACAGAGAATACAGAAGCAGACTGGGAATGAGCACCCGCAGCTTGCCGATGCGGTCGGCCAGAATGCCCAGAACTGGGGTAAAGAGGGCGATCGCCAGGGCATGAGCACTCACCAGCGTCCCCGCCCAGCGAGGATCGAGGCTAAGCTGCTGCACAATTTCGGGCAGCACCGGAGACACAATTCCGCCCGTCATCGTTGTGAGACAACCAGCGGCCACAAGAACGCACAGCTTAACAAACTGGTGCGGCGGGTTAGGCATGGGGGGTGGCTTAGATGACGTATTGACAGAAGTCATGACCGATCCAGGTGATGAACAGGGCATAAACCGGAGACTGCAACCTGCGGCAGCACAGAGCTACGCCTGCCAATCTAATGATCGATCAGCATCGACGTTACCGGTCGGAAGGCTCCCTTAACCCTCGACTGACTAAACATTGCGAACTGAAGGCGACCAGTTTTCCTGAGGTTTATCGTCCTCTTGCGACTATAACATTCTGCCGCCTGGGCTTCAGACGTCTCTCAGGGGACACTGGATTGGCTGTGTCCGCTTCCAGGACTGGCCACCCTTTTACCGCAATTTCACCGAACGGGGGTAGAGTTACCGTCATCGACGAATTATCATCGAAGACTATACCGTTGCGTAATGTAAATTTAATAAAACCAATCAGAAAAATAAATTTGTTTGGGGCGCTGCTCCCACTCAAAGGGAATGGGGCGGCGCAGCTTAGACAAAGCTACCTGGGACATAGAGTCTTAAATTCACATATTGACACCCTCTTGGTTCATGGAAAGAGCAAAGCCAACAGAGCTAATCACGACACTAAAAAGCGAAATCGTTCGCCGGGATGTGCGGGAGGTGGGAATTAACCCCAACTACTGGTATCCCTTGGGCTGGTCATCCCAGCTCAGGCCAGGACAGACCCTATCCACCGTGGTGTGGCAGCAGGCGATCGCCGTTTACCGCGACGCCCAGGGTCAACTTTATGCTCTGGAAAACCGCTGTCCGCACCGGGGGGTTGAACTGCATCGTGGCAAAGTTCTGGGCAGCCACCTTGCCTGCGCCTACCACGGGTGGGAGTTTGATGGCACCAGTGGAGCCTGCGTCAACATTCCCTACCTGCCCAAAACGCAAAAGCTACCCTGTGCCCATGTGCGAAGTTACCCCATTCGCGAAAAGTATGGTCTGATTTGGGTGTTTCCGGGGGATATGGCCCTGGCAGAGCAGCGATCGCTCCCCGACGTCCCTGAATTTGATCAGCCCGACACCTGGTTTATGGTGCCAATCACAGCCCACTTCCAGGCCCACTTTTCCGTCTGCAACGAAAATGCCATGGACGTGTTCCATGGATTTCTCCATCAAGATTTGCAGGGGTGGTTTGATCCTCGACTGATTGATTTAACGGCCACCGACCAATCGGTGTGTGCGAAATATCAGGTGTCATACAAGGGACGGCTGGCAAAATTCCTGGGGCTGAGTGAGCAGGCCGATGAGGTGACGACTCTGCCCATCACGATTCGCTACCGCTATCCCCACTACGCCAGTTCCCTGGAAGGTGTGTCGTCGGTCTATCTCATGCGCCTGCCAGTGGGGCCAGGCGAAAGCCGCTCGTTTGCGCTGTTTTTCTTTAAGCTGGGCATTCCCATGGGGCTGGTTAAACCCATCAAGCCCCTGCTCCAATGGGTGGTTCGACGCTTCATGCTCCAGAAGTTTCTGAACCAAGATATTGAGATGATGGAGAGTGAACAGCGGCAATATGCCGCGCAGACAAGGCAGCCGCTGGTAGAAATTAACCCCGCCATTATTGCCCTGCAGCGGGTGATTGTCCGGCAGTACGAGCAATTTGTGCAACCAGACCTCAGTAGCATCATGCCGGAAAACAACTCGGCAGATAAAACAAGCCGTAGCAAAGTATAGCGCTACGCTTTCGTGTTAGGACGCTCCAGAGGTGTGGAACCCCCGCGTCGCAGGGGTTCCACACTCAAACCTTAGCCCGTAGGGCTATAGCAGTCGAGCAACAGGAAATGCTTGAGGGGTTCCCGCTTAAAGCAGGACAAGATTAGCGGGACAGCGGGGTGCGGCGTACCCCACTGTCCTGCCTTAAGTTGATACCCGCAAAGCGCCATGAGCGGAAGATTCACGCAGAATGCGATCGCTCCCAAAGTTATGGGTACGATAAGAGCGCAAGTTTGCGACGTGACAGAGCAGGAGCCGCTTGCACCAGTAAGCGGCTCTTGCTCTGTCAGTTAAGGGATAAGAACTAAGGAGATTTTTGAGAATGATCCTACCGGACGACGTAAGGGCAAATGGCCATTTGCCCTTACCAAGCGTTCAACCGAGGGTAAGTTTTTTCCTGGAAATCTCCTAAATAAAAAGCAATTTCCTGGATAGGAGCTTGGTATTGCCAAGCCCGTACAGAGAAAGCAAGCGCACAGATTATTTAATTCCGGTTCCTAAGTAGATCGAGTGCTGCTGGAGCTGAGTACAGGGTTATTTGCCGCCGTGGCTTTCGCCGTTCAGTCAGCGCAGAGTACGGCCTGTGATCGACATTGAAATAGCTAGAAAGGTTCACAATACAATGAGTTGGAAGTATTGGGCTGGTAGCGTTGCGAGTAAGTCGTTGGACTGGGTTTCACGGCCTGGTAAGCCGCTAGCGAAGTTGCCGTTTCCATTTGGACATAACGTTTACTTAGACCTCCGAAGATTTTTCCCAAATTGTCAGCTGATCGTTGATTGCGGAGCTAATGTTGGTGATACCGTCGTCGCCTATCGCAATCATTTTCCAAAAGCAAGAATTGATGCTTTTGAACCTGTTGCAGCGAACTTTGATCGACTCAGGAAACGCCTCGCATCCGATGAGAACGCGCATCCAATTCCGCTTGGCTGTGGGTCGCAAAAAGAGGAAGTGGCGATCGCCCTGTCCAGTGATCCTGAACGGCATTCTCTTTCGGGCGTGGCTAGCCCCACAGGTGAAACGGAAAAGATTTCCTTAACCGATCTGGATTCCTTTTATGACAGCGAAGGCAAAGATTATGTGATTGATATCCTCAAGATCGATGTTGAAGGATTTGAACTGAAAGTATTGGAGGGAGCTAAAGATCTCCTGCAGCGACGGAGGATTCGGTCGATTTTCGCGGAAGTAGGCTTTCACCACAACCAACCCGGTAGGACCTACTTTGGAGACTTGAATGACCTTCTACTTGCGAAATCTTATGCCTTCTCCGGGCTTTATAATCAGTTTCGCTGGGGAGCAAAGCGAGAGGTCTACTTTGCAAACGCCCTGTGGCTTTTGTCAGATGCTGATCATTCAAAGTAGTTGGCCATCAGTAATTGGCCATCAGTAAGTACATGACCATAAATAAAAACAGTGGGGTGCACCCCACCATCGCGTCGTTTAATTGTGACCACCTACTTAGTACTGTGGAAATCAAGTTTCGCTACACTTACGTTTGATAAAACCTATCTCGGCTTGCAAGCACAACTGAGGACGTCCCAGAACTTGATTTACGCTGTACTTAACGCCATCCAATATATCCGCAGATTTCGCAGATGGACGCAGATAGAGAACCGGCAGGAAGGTTGTTCATCTGCGAAATCTGCGAAATCTGCGGATTACTATACCGCCCTGACAAGGGGTAACATCTTTTTCCCCAGAGTACTTAGTTGGCCATCAGTAAGTAGAACTGCATTGAAAAACGAAGGTTAGAAGGAACAACTTTAAGGCGGGAACCCGCGATCAGGTGCGGTCAAGAAATTTGCTGGGGTATGCTGAATGGCAGTGGTGCCCTACTTTTGCGTAGGTAGGTAACCATTAACCATAAATATACGAGGCTACTGTGGGGTGTATCCCCCTGCTCTATTTATGTCCAGCCACTTAGGAGATTTCCAGGAAAAAATTTACCTTCGGTTAAACGGTTGGTAAGGGCAAATGGCCATTTGCCCCTACGTTGTCCGGTAGGATCATTCTCAAAAATCTCCTTATCACTAAATACTAATCAGTAACCGACCGCCCATGACTTCCCGCCTCGCTTTCACTGCCGCCGATGATGGGCAGTATGCGTCCCTCACCCCAGAACAGCGCCGCCAGCGCCTCAGCCAGTCCCATCTTACCGCCACCGAACGGGCTACCCTCCTGTACTGGGAAGCGAGGTATTGGATTAGCCAGGGAGAATTCTGGCGGGCGGGGCAAAGCCTGAACGACTCCCTGCGCCTGCAGCCTGACAGTGCCGGTGGCCACGCCTATCGGGGGGTGGTGCTGGATGCTTTGGGGCAATATGGGGAAGCGATCGCCGCCTATGACCGCGCCCTGACCCATTTGCCCGATGGCCAGAGCTTCAACGCCGCCCAAATCTGGTACTGCCGGGGCAACGCTCTGCGCAGTCTGGAGCGCCGCAAAGATGCCCTGGCCAGCTATGAACGGGCGATCGCCCTGGCCCCTGACTATGCCGATGCCCTCAGCGGGCGGGGCACGGTGCTGGCCCTGGTGGGGCGGCGGCAGGACGGCCTGAAGGACTGCGATCGCGCGCTCCAAATTCAGCCCAATGATCCGGTCTTGCTCAACAATCAGGGTATTGTGCTGCTGATAGCCGGACGCCTGCGCCAGGCGCTTGGCCAGTTTGAGGCGGCCACTGACCAGCAGCCCGATTTTAATAAAGCCTGGAACAATCATGGAATTACCCTGATGCGCCTGGGGCGTGAGCGGGAGGCGATCGCCAGCCTGGAGCGTGCCCTCCGCATCAAGACCCCCTGCCCGGAGCCGTGGCACGCCACCTCCTGGAGCCTTCTGGCCTTTCTGTTCCTCAAAACTGGACAGTTTGAGCGGGCGATCGCCAGTAGCGAACAGGCCCAGGTGTTTGACCCTGACTCCTACCCAGCGGCCCTCTATAAAATTGCCGGTCAGCTTGCCTCTGGTCAGGTTTTGAGTCGCCTGCGAATAGCGGCAGGGCGGCAGCAACTCTATCGTGATCTGGGCACCATCCTCCACTTCCTGCGCTTTCGGCTGCTGGTACTGGTGGGCATGATCGGGCTGCTGGTGGGCATTCAGGGCGATTGGGCCGCTGGTCTGCGGCAAATTCTGCCCACGGTGCTGTCCATTGGCATCATTGCCCTGATTGCGGGCGATCTGTGGCGCAACAAGACCAAGCTCAGCCTCGTCTGGCGTACCTACTTCTGCAGCGGCCTGTTCACCTACCTGCGGGCACTGGGAATTATTGTGGTCACGTTTACCACCTTCACCGTCGCCAATCGCTATGCCCCAGCCTTCATGCACTGGGGCTGGGCCAATCTGGTATTCGGCCAACCGGGCAATATTATCTTCCAGCCGCTCAATCTGCTGGAGGATCTCTCCCATGCCTTACCCCAGGCAGGAGACTTGCTGGCCCAGGCAGAAAGTCTGGTGGGATTGTTTGGGATGACGCTGCTGGCGGGGCTGGCTGGTGGGGTGGCGATCGCCCTGCCAACCGCTATTCGTGCTAATGTCATCATCTTGCTGATTCTCGGCTTTTGGGCACTGCTGCTGCTGGGCATTCCCTTTTGGGCCAGGCTGGAAGAGCGTATCTTTCGCCAGGGAGCGCACACCTGGGGCAAAATTTGCCTGCGCTCTACCCAGTTCGGGCTGATTCACCTGGTTGCTGGAATCCCCATTCTGGCGGGTTTTGTGCTGATTGTCCCCGGTTTCCTGTTTGCCTGCCGCTACAAATATGTTCACGATCGCCATCTGGCGCACCATCACGACCCGTTGCGGGCGCAGGAGGCCGGTGTTGACGCCAGCACCGCAGACCACGCTGTTTACAACGCCATTCTCGTCTCGGCAGTCACCTTAACGCTCCTGCTGGGGTAGGCCGGATAGACAGAGACTCGATAAGCAGCCGTTTCCCTGGATGGCTCCCCTCTCGCCACCAGCCAGAATCTAAAATCAACGTTAAAGCAGGCCGGTGTGAACGTTGAGCTTTGTAAACTTCACATCAGAGCACAAGCGTGACCCCTGACCCAACGGCAGCGCTTCCCTAAAAGGGTCGCTTTCTGGACAGAAAAAGCGGTACGAATGGAGAAAATAACCGTTAAAGACTTGCTGAGCGAATATCGTCAGGGACGTCGAAATTTTCGGGAATTAAACCTAAGTGGGGCTGATTTGTTCGAGCAGGATTTACAGCGCATCGACCTGAGCGGCAGCGACCTGAGCGGTACCCGTCTGGCCTATGCCAATCTGGGCTGGGCTAATTTGAAAGGTGCTAATCTCCAGGGAGCCGAGCTGTCGAGCGCAATTTTGCAGTCGGCCTGCCTGGAAGAGGCTAATCTGCAGAAGGCTGTGCTCTGTCGCGCCCTGCTCTACAACTCCAACCTGCGGGAGGCTGATATCTCTGGGGCCAACCTGCAGATGGCTGACCTCCGTTACGCTAATTTGCAGGCTGCCGATTTAACCGATGTGGATGCCCAATCCTGCAACCTTGATCGGGCCGATTTGCGGGGTACGACCCTGTATCGCTGTAATCTGTTTCGCTGTCGGCTGGTGAATTTGCAGGGTGCCCGCATCAGCCGCACCACTATCTTGCCCAACGGCCACCGGGCGGATGATCTGTAACAAATTCTGTAGCGTAGTTTCGATATGATTTCAGGAAGTCCACTGAAGGAATCCGTTTATGCAAAGTCTCCGCCGTTTCGTCTTTTTACCGCTCCTTTCCCTGGTGGCGGCACTGGTCGTAGTCAGTTGTGCAGGCGGCGGTGGGGATGAGGGCGTCATCCGGGTGGGGTCGAAGGACTTCACTGAGCAGTTCATCATTGGCGAAATGTACGCCCTGCTGCTGGAGAATGCCGACTATCCCGTCGAGCGCAAGCTCAACCTGGGGGGCACCCCCGTGGCCCAGGCGGGGTTGGTGAACGGTGAGATTGATCTGTACCCCGAATATACGGGAACGGGGCTGTTGACCGTTTTGAAGCAGCCGGTGAGTAGCGATCGCGACCAGGTCTATCAAACCGTATCCGACGCCTACCAGGAGCAGTTCAACCTGGCATGGCTGGAACCTGCCCCCATGAACAACACCCAGGCTCTGGCGGTGACCCAGGAAACCGCCGAAACCTACAGCCTGCGCACTATTTCTGACATGGCCGCCCAGGCCGACCAGCTGGTGATGATTGGCCCACCGGAGTTTGCCGAGCGGGAAGACGGTCTCCCCGGTTTGCAGGCCGCCTATGGCGACTTTACCCTAAAGGAGTACAAAGCGGTGGACACGGGGCTGCGCTACAAGGGGCTGGTGGACGGTGAGGCGGATGTGGCGGTGGCCTTTGGCACAGATGGGGAAATCAGCGCCTACGATTTGGTGGTGCTGGAGGATGACCAGAACCTCTTCCCGCCCTACCAGGTGGCCCCGGTGGTGCGGCAGGAGGTGCTCGACGCCAATCCTGAACTGGCCGACGTGCTCAACCAGCTTGCCCCTTTGCTCACCGATGAAACCATGCGCCAGCTCAACTACGAGGTGAGCGGCAACCAGCGGGAGCCTGCCGAGGTTGCCCAGGAGTTTCTGGCCGAGCAGGGCCTGATTTAGCCACCCAGTCAAGAGGGCAACCCATTGAGTACCATTCGCTTTGAGCAGGTTTCGCTCACCTTTCCCCGATCCACCCATCCGGCGGTGGACCAATGCTCCTGTGAAGTGCGATCGGGGGAGCTGGTGGTGATTTTGGGGCCATCGGGCTGTGGCAAAACGACTCTGCTCAAAATGGTCAACCGCCTCTATGAACCCACGGCGGGCAAAATTTTCCTGAACGAAACTCCGATCCGTCGCCTGAAGGCCACGACCCTGCGCCAGCAGATCGGCTATGTCATCCAGCAATCCGGCCTGTTTCCCCACATGACGGTGGCCCAAAACGTGGCGGTGGTGCCCCGGCTGCTGGGGTGGGATAAGGCCCGCATTGCCGATCGCGTCGATGAGCTACTGGAACTGGTGGCGATCGCCCCTGAACAGTATCGCGATCGCTACCCGGCTCAGCTTTCTGGCGGGCAGCAGCAGCGGGTGGGCATTGCCCGTGCCCTGGCCGGAGATCCCAACGTGTTGCTGATGGATGAGCCGTTTGGGGCGATCGACGCCATCACCCGCGCCGCCCTCCAGGAGGAGATTCTGCGCCTGCAGCGGCAACTGCACAAAACCATCCTGTTCGTCTCCCACGACGTGGAAGAAGCCCTGCGCCTCGCCGATCGCCTGCTGATCATGCAGGCCGGACGCATTGTTCAGTACGACACGCCGTTCAATATCCTGACCCGCCCCGCCAACGGGTTTGTCCACGAGCTGCTGGGGGCCGATGACATGGTGCGGCAGCTCAGCCTGCTGTCGGTGGAGCGGGCTATGGTGCCCCTGTCTTCTGGAAATGGGAAGGATGGGCACGATGGGCCGCAGGCTGGCGACCGACAGGGCCAACCGGCGATCGCCCGCTATGACAGCCTGCGGGACGCCCTCTCCCTGCTGCTGCGCACGGGGGCAAAGGAGCTGACCGTGGTGGACAGCCAGGGGGCGGTGGGGGTGTTAACCCTGGAGCACATCCGCGACTCGGCCAGCAGTCCCCGCTCCTGACAGGGTGAGTCAATCTCCCCAACCTAAAAAATTGACGCCCCAGCCTCGCTATGGACGATTTCCAACCTTCAGATCCCACCGCCTCCGCCACCAAACGCGCCCTCCTCGCCCTCAAGCAGCTCCAGGCCAGACTGGATGCCATCGAACAGGCCCAGCGTGAGCCGATCGCCATTGTGGGCATGGGCTGTCGCTTTCCGGGGGGAGCGGAGACGCCAGAGGCATTCTGGTCGCTGCTGTGCGCGGGGGGGGATGCCATTACCGAAGTGCCGGGCGATCGCTGGAACATCGACGACTACTACAGTCCCGACCCCCAAACTCCCGGCAAGATGGTTTCCCGCCACGGGGGCTTTGTCCCCCATTTGTACGACTTCGATGCCCCCTTCTTTCGCATTGCCCCCCGCGAAGCCGTCACCCTCGATCCGCAGCAGCGCCTGCTCCTGGAGCTGGGCTGGGAGTCTCTGGAGAACGCAGGCATCGCCCCCGATTCGCTGATGGGGCAGGCGGTGGGCGTATTCGTCGGCCTGTGCAGCATTGACTACTGGCACCAGGTGCTGGCCCAGACCCCCAGCGCCATTGACGCCTATATGGCCACCGGCAACACCCACAGCGTGGCGGCGGGGCGGCTCTCCCACCTGCTGGGGGTGACGGGGCCGAGTCTGGCGGTGGATACGGCCTGCTCTTCCGCCCTGGTGGCAGTGCATCTGGCCTGCCAGAGCCTGCGGCAGGGGGAGTGTGACCTGGCTCTGGCGGGAGGCGTCAACCGCATCCTTAGCCCGGCGGCCAGCATTAATTTCTCTAAGGCCAAAATGCTCTCTGCCGATGGCCGTTGCCGCACCTTCGACGCCGCCGCCAGCGGCTTTGGTCGGGCGGAAGGGGGCGGTCTGGTGGTGCTGAAGCGCTTGCGAGATGCGGAATTGGCGGGCGATCGCGTCTCAGCCATTCTCCTCGGCTCAGCGGTCAACCACGATGGGCGCACCAGCGGCCTGACCGTACCCCACGGCCCCGCCCAGCAAGCGGTGATCCGCCAGGCCCTCCAAGCCAGCCGCCTCCACCCCACCGCCGTGGACTATGTGGAAACCCACGGAACGGGCACGGCCCTCGGTGATCCCATTGAGGTGGGAGCTTTGGGGGCGGTGTATGGGGAGGATCGGACGGGCGATCGCCCCCTCATCCTGGGAGCCGTGAAAACCAACATCGGCCATCTGGAAGCCGCCGCCGGCATCGCCGGACTGATCAAAGCCGTGCTGGCCTTACATCATCAGACTATCCCCCCCAACCTGCACCTGCACACCCCCAACCCCCACATCGACTGGGCCACCCTCCCTGTCCAGCTCCCCACCACCGCCCTCCCCTGGCCAGCGGGCACCACCCCCCGCGTCGCAGGCATCAGCGCCTTTGGTTTTAACGGCACCAATGCCCATGTGATTGTTGCGGAAAAACCGGAGGGAGAAGGAGGAAGGCAGGAGGCAGAAGGCAGAAGGCAGAAGGCAGAAGGCAGATGGCAGGAGGCAGAAGGCAGAATCCAAAATCCAAAATCCAAAATCCAAAATCCAAAAT
>JAYKGU010000077.1:0-21167 GCA_035285585.1 Synechococcales cyanobacterium | reverse complement strand
GACCCCACCAAAGACTGATGGAGTTATAACCCCAGTCAGACGAAAATAAGGGTGTGTACTGACGGAGATTCTTTGATGGCCATGAAATTTGATGTTCCTACCGTCGTCTGCCAGGGCTGTGTGGATACGATTACCAGCGTCATTAAGGTCGCTGACCCCCAGGCCAGTGTAGATGTCAGCATCGACCAAAAAACCGTGAGTGTGGACACGGAAATGTCTGAATCGTCCGTGCGCCAGGCAATCACCTCCGTTGGCCATGAGGTGAAAGGATAGAAGGGCGATCGCCAAACCTATTGAACCAGGACCTGTTCTGGCTGTTCTTCCGCCTTCATCGCTTTAAGTTGCAGATACTCATTGAGCTGTGCCTCAATTTGGGAGCAAACCAGCTTGCGATACTCTAAGAAGTGCTCACCCAGGGCGCAAATGGAGAGGTAGTGCTGCCACGACTTGGGCTTAACTTGCATGATGTGAAACAGGTACGGCCAGAAAGTCCAGCGGGTTTTACGCAAAATTCCTTGCCGCCAACAAATAATTAACAGCGCTCGAATTGCCGTCCAGCTCGGCTTACGTAGCGCTGTTTGATGTTTGGGTTCTCCCATGAGGAGGAACTGGCGGTAGGTGCGGCTGAGGTAGTTTTGGGGGTCGTAAAGGGTGTCGAATGCCTGGATATACTCCGCCGCGATGTCTTCCACGGGACGACTGGGAATGAAGTTGAGCAAAGTGGTTTGATTAATATTGGCCTGCTCGTCCAGCATCCGGCCTTCTTTCTCCAACCGCTGCCATAGAGCGGTGCCAGGCAAGGCCTGTAGCATGCTGAACATGGCCAGGGCGATCGCCGTTTCTTCGACAAAGGTAATGATGCGATCGCCCGCCCCCGGCTTCTCGTCATCAAACCCAATAATGAATCCCGCCGTCACCCGCAGACCGTACTGCATAATGCGCTGCACCGACTCGGTGAGGGGATCGCGCACGTTTTGAAACTTCTTGGTCAGTGCCAGACTCTCCGTGTCAGGGGTTTCAATGCCCAGGAAGACCGCATTAAAGTTGCACTCCACCATCAGCTCCATCAGCTCTGGATCCTGGGCCAGATCCACCGAGGCTTCTGTATTTAAATGAAACGGATAGTTGTGGGCGCGCATCCACTCTTTCAGGTCTTTCAGCAGCAGCTTGACGTTGCGCTTATTGCCAATGAAGTTGTCATCCACCAGAAAAATACTGCGCCGCCAGCCCAATTCGTAAAGACGCTCCAGCTCGGCCAGGAGTTGGGCTGGGGTTTTGGTGCGTGGCTTTCGTCCATAGAGCACAATAATGTCGCAAAACTCGCATTGAAAGGGGCATCCCCGCGAGAACTGAACCGACATGTTGTCATAGGCATCCATTTCCAGCAGGTCATAGCGGGGGATGGGGGTCTGGGTGACGTCAGGCTTTTCCTCGGCCCGAAACACCCCCGAAGTTTCACCCCGCTCTAATGCCTGGACAAAGGCAGGCAGCGTCATTTCCCCCTCATCCAGAACCAGGAAATCGGCCCCTGCTGCAACTGACTCGTGGGGCAGTGCCGTCGGATAGGGGCCACCTACCGCCACCCGCTTTCCCCGGCGCTTGGCTCCCCGAATTTGCCGTGCAAAGTCTTCTCTCTGGACAATCATGGCAGACACTATCACCAGATCGGCCCAATGCCACTCGGCTTCTGTCACCTCCCGAACGTTGCAGTCTACTAACTTGAACTGCCAATCCTGGGGCAGCAAAGCGGCGACCGTTATCAATCCCAGGGGCGGCAGCAGGGCTTTGCGGTTGACCAGCGCCAGTGCCTGTTCAAAGGACCAGAAGCTTTGGGGAAAGCGTGGGTAGAGCAGCAGGGTATGCATAAAAATTAGGGTCTCCGCCTTTGGTTAGAGGGCTGGGTGGTTTGGCTGGCGTAAGGTAAAGTCTCCCTTTCCGCATGGGCGGACCAGCAGGATTGCCCGTAGCCTACCGGTTGCCCTATCACCTTATCCCTAATTGGGAGTAGCTGGATAATCCGCAGGCCAGGGAATGCTACTTTTTCTTCGATGCACACCATCATCATTATTTTGGGCAAATTGTGCTGATCCACTGGCATCAATTTGAGTCTGGTTGAGTCCGGCCACGCGTCACCCAAGCAAAAAACCCGTGAGCGATCCCCACGGGTCAAACGTATCTAGACATAAATGAAGCAGGTGGGGCGCACCCCACCATACTTCGTTTATTTATGGCTACCGGCTTACTTGTTGTCAGGTTCAGAGAACTCGGCGTCAATCACGTCGTCATCCCCGCCGCCAGAGGTCGGCTCGTCACCAGGAGCACTGGCACCGCTACCGGCAGCTCCTGCCGCAGCACCCTGCTGATAGAGGTTGCTGCTAACGCTGTAGAACGCTTGCTGCAGCTCGGTGGTCAGGGTCTTGATGCGATCGTAGTCTTCGCTGGCGATCGCCTCCCGCAGATCCTTAATCAGCCCTTCGATCTTGGTCTTGTCGTCGGCGGGAACTTTGTCGCCCAGCTCAGCCAACTGCTTCTCGGTCTGGTAAGACAGCGAGTCTGCCTGGTTCTTCAGGTCAATTTTCTCGCGTCGCTCCTTATCCGTAGCCGCGTTGCTCTCGGCTTCGTTCACCATGCGCTCCACTTCGTCTTGAGGCAGGGTGGACGCGCCCGTGATGCTGATGGATTGCTCCTTACCGGTGCCCTTGTCAGAGGCCCGCACGTTCAGGATACCGTTGGCGTCGATGTCGAAGGTCACTTCGATTTGGGGCACGCCACGGGGTGCTGGCGGAATACCGTCGAGGCGGAAGGTTCCCAGGCTCTTGTTATCAGAAGCCATTTCCCGCTCCCCTTGCAAGACGTGAATTTCCACGTTGGTTTGACCATCCGCTGCGGTGGAGAAGACCTCAGACTTCTTGGTGGGGATGGTGGTGTTGCGGGGGATGATCTTGGTCATCACGCCGCCCAGGGTTTCCACACCCAGGGAGAGGGGGGTGACATCCAGCAGCAGAATGTCCTTCACTTCCCCAGCCAGAACACCGGCCTGGATGGCAGCGCCCACGGCCACCACTTCATCAGGGTTTACAGACTGGTTCGGGTCTTTATCGAGGACGCGCTTCACCAGCTCCTGCACCGCTGGAATCCGGGTGGAACCCCCGACCATCACCACTTCGTCAATATCAGTTTTGCTCAGCTTGGCATCCCGCAGGGCGTTTTCCACAGGAATGCGGCAGCGGTCAATCAGGTCAGAGGCGATTTCTTCGAACTTGGCCCGCGTCAGGGTCATGTCCAGGTGCTTTGGCCCTTCCTGGGTAGCGGTGATAAAGGGCAGGTTAATTTCGGTCTGGGTGACGCTGGATAGCTCGATCTTGGCTTTCTCAGCGGCTTCCGTAAGGCGCTGGAGGGCCTGCTTGTCTTTGCGCAGCTCAATGCCTTCGTTGCGCTGGAACTCTGCCGCCAGGAAATCGACGATTTTCTTGTCGAAGTCGTCGCCCCCCAGGTGGGTGTCACCAGAGGTGGCCAGCACCTCAAACACACCGTCGCCCACTTCCAGGATGGAGACGTCGAAGGTGCCGCCCCCAAGGTCAAATACCAGGACGGTTTCGTTGCTCTTTTTGTCAAGGCCGTAGGCGAGGGAAGCGGCGGTCGGCTCGTTGATGATCCGCAGTACTTCCAGGCCAGCGATCTTACCGGCATCCTTGGTGGCCTGCCGCTGGGAGTCGTTGAAGTAAGCAGGTACGGTAATTACCGCCTGGGTAACGGTTTCTCCCAGGTACTTGCTGGCGTCTTCCTTCAGCTTCCGCAGAACTTCTGCCGAAATTTGCTCTGGTGCGTACTGCTCGCCTTTAGCGCTGCTGTCGAGCTTGACGTTGCCGCCGACATTCAGCACCTTATAGGAAACTTCGGTCAACTCATTGGTCACTTCGTCGAAACGACGACCAATGAAGCGCTTCACCGAATAGAAGGTATTTTCAGGGTTCATTACAGCCTGACGCTTAGCAATCTGCCCGACCAGGCGATCGCCATTTTTTGTAAAGGCAACAACCGATGGGGTCGTGCGAAAACCCTCTGCGTTGGCGATTACGGAGGGCTTACCCCCTTCCATTACAGCCACGCAGGAGTTGGTTGTTCCTAAGTCAATCCCTACAACTTTTGCCATATCATCAATGCTCCGGACTACTACAAGCGGTTATGGTTCGCAACCAGTTCTCAGCAACCAAATTCTTCAGGGTCTACAGCACTCCCCCTATTGGGCATGGGGAGACTTCATCTTATATACTGCGTTTCTCGGCCCACCTCATGAAGGAGGGTTTACCGAACCGACGGTGGGACGGTTGCCCTGTCGCGATCGCCAGACCACGACATCCAGTCATCCTTGGTTGTGCTCACTAGTCTCCAGTGTAGAAGCCAGACCCAGCCGCGAAATTGGGGCGAACCGTAACCCAGCAGTGGTATTTGCCGTCATCGGGGGCAGTGGGGACAACTGGGCAATGGGTTGAATCAGCGGCTCTCACTCAGCCCGAAGAATTCGTAACATAGTGCAATACTAAAGAGATATAATGTGTCTAATGACTAAGGGCCTGTCCGAAAACTCGCCAGAGTTTTTGAGATCGCAAAACCCTATCGGGGTTTTAGATAGGTTCCAGAAAGCGATGTAACGGTCAGGCTTCCCTTCTTTCCCAGGATGACAGGTCAACCTAGACGATTGATGCCCTAGCCCAATGTAAAGAATAGCTGCATCTCTCCAGCTTACAGATCCCATTCCTCGGAGAAAAAAGTTCGCGCCTATCGTTGCGTCAGTGACTTTGATCAGGGTGATTGGCAGTGCTGTAAGTCGATACAAAAACTGGGAGGTGAATATGGCAAGAGCATCCGATCGGAACAATCAGCTCGTAGAACTTGACCAGGGCGTGTTTGCCCGAACGTCGATTCCCAGTGCAAACCATGCGGCGCTGCGGGCCGGTTTTGCAGGCTACACCTCCAACCCCCGCTGGAATGCGGCCAAGTTTCGGGCCTGGCGCGTGGGGCGGGCCTGGCGTGATGCCGTAGCCGATGGGCGCATGGCCATTCGCCCCGGTGACTCCCTGCTAGTGGCGGCGGCGGACTTGATCCCCGTGGTCGAAGAGGAGACGGAGCGATCGCCCAGTGATCCCTCTCCTGCCGATTCACCTCAGCTTGGTCAGATTGCCGCTAACGAGGCCAAGGCGTCGCTGGTCATGCGGCTGAAGTCCGCCGGTTTCTTCAAGCGAGCTGAGCTGTTTCTTTAGCGCGTTCGATTAACGCACCAGAAGCGCTACGGCGTAGGCAGCGATGCCCTCTTCCCGTCCGGTGGGGCCGAGTTTCTCATTGGTAGTGGCCTTGATCCCCACCTGGTCGGGGGCGATGTTTAAAGTTTGGGCGAGGCGATCGCGCATGTCCTTAATATGGGGCTTGAGCTTGGGTCGTTCGGCCACGACCACCGAGTCGATGTTGCCAATGCCCCAGCCCTGGGCCTGCACCAACTGGTTAACCTGCTGGAGCAACACCAGGCTGTCTGCCCCGGCCCACTGGGGATCGCTGGGGGGAAAGTAGTGGCCAATGTCCCCCAGGCTAAGCGCTCCTAGCATGGCGTCCATAATGGCGTGGGTGAGCACGTCGGCATCGCTGTGCCCATCCAGCCCCAGGGTATGGGGAATGGTGACGCCGCCCAGGATGAGCGATCGCCCCGCCACTAAGCGGTGAATATCGTAGCCGTTGCCAATGCGCACGTTCATAGTATTGGGAGGTGGTTGGTAGGAAATGGCCCCCGTTGTATTCTACGGGCTATTGGGGCGGGTTGGCGTGGTTTTGTTGGCACCAGGCGGCATAGAGGTCGGGGCGGCGATCGCGGGTGCGCTGAATTTGCTGCTCCCGCCGCCAGCGCTCGATCTCAGCATGGTTTCCCGACCGTAACACCTCGGGTACCTGCCATCCCCGAAAGTCGGCAGGACGGGTGTACTGCGGATAGTCAAGCAGTCCGGCTTCGAAGCTTTCGGCCTTCAGGGATTCTTCCTTACCCACTGTTCCCGGCAGGAGACGGATGACCCCATTCAGCAGGGTCAGGGCCGGGATCTCGCCGCAGGTGAGGACGAAGTCCCCCAGGGATACCTCACGGGTCACCAGGTGGCGGCGCACCCGCTCGTCTACCCCCTCGTAGTGGCCACACACCAGTACTAGCTGGTCATAGTTTGCGGCAAAGGTCTGGAAAAGAGGCTGGGTCATGGTTTCCCCCTGGGGGGTGAGGAGTATCACCTCCCGCCGGGGCAGCACAGGCAGGGACTCTACCGCCGCAAACAGGGGTTCGGGCTTCATCAACATGCCCACGCCGCCGCCATAGGGTTCGTCGTCCACCCGGTGGTGCTTGTCGGTAGTGAAGTCGCGGGGATTGGTGAGGAAGACGGAGGCGATCGCATTGGCCAGGGCTTTGCCAATCAGACCTGATGCCAGCGGCGAGGTAAAGAAATCGGGGAATAGCGTTACAACGTCAAATCGCACAGGGTCTCTACCGTCGCTTCTCGAATAGGGCTAGCATGGTTGACTTAAACAGGGAATGGGAGATTTGCGGCTGCTCAGGTTAATGGGTGCGAATCAAGGTGTCAGGATAACTAAAATCTGGCATACTGTATTAACTCGAAAACATTATCCTGAAAACCTCCAGGAATCGATTGTATCAATCTCAATCGATTCCAGCCTATCTACTCTGTCCTTAAGCGTTGTCGCTTTCGATTAACGAATAGACAATGACGCTTATTTTTTTGTTAAGCTTCGACCTCGTTTGGGAACAATTCCCATACGATTTCACAGTAGCTCGATCGATTGATGATTTGACTTGAAACGCACGCGCCGCCGCTGCCGTTGCTGGGGGGTGGTTGGGCTTTTTCTGTGCACGAACGTCAGTTCAACATCTATCGGGATGTTTGCTGGCCTAAAATGTAGATTGGCTTTCACAAACCTCTTTCGCTCTGTGAATGACTCCTTGAATACGCAAGTCGGCTGGCAAAGTCTTAACGTTGGTAGGCTACTGGAGCGCCTGATTCAGGCTAAGCCTAGGAAGAACGCCATGCTGCAATTAGAACTGCAATCCATCCAGCCGGGGATGCCCAAGCTTCAGAAAACCGCCGTATTAGTGATTGGTGGGGCCGAAGATAAGGTCCACGGACGCCAAATTTTGAGCACCTTCTTCCGATGTTCAGGCGCGGAGAATGCCCTGATTGCCATTATCCCCTGCGCATCGCGCGAACCCAGCATCATCGGCAGTCGCTACCGTACGATTTTCGAGGATATGGGAGCCAAGGAAATTGAGGTGTTCGACATCCGGGAGCGCCACGAGTCTGAATCTCCCCAGTGGCACGACTTTTTGCAGCGCTGTACGGGGGTGTTTATGACTGGGGGCGATCAGTTGCGGCTCTGTGGGCTGATGGCCGATACCCCGATCATGGATCAAATTCGCATGCGTGCCCAACTAGGAGAAATTGCCCTGGCGGGGACCAGCGCCGGGGCCGCTGTAATGGGTGAACACATGATTGCAGGCGGCGGCAGCGGTGAAACCCCCAATCGTTCCCTGGTGGACTTAACAGATGGGCTGGGCATTATTCCAGAAATCGTCGTCGATCAGCATTTCCATAATCGCAACCGCATGGCGCGGCTCATGAGTGCGATCGCCGCCTATCCCGACAAAATTGGCATTGGCATCGACGAAGACACCAGCGCTTTGTTCGAAGGAAACGACACGTTCCAGGTAATTGGTAAGGGAGCCGTAACCGTGGTCGATCCGGGCGAGATGACCCACACTAACCATCCCGACGTGGGTACAACTGAGCCACTGAGCATTCACAATTTGCGGGTGCATATCTTGCGCCATGGCGATCGCTACAACCTCAACCAGCGAGTGGCCACCCCCGTCCATTCATAAACAGGTCAGCGATTTACAACGATCGATCCCTTCAGGGAGGGACAGTCCTCTGCTTCCCCAAAGGGCCGACTTGGGCAATATAGCCCTACGGGCTGAGGTTTGAGTGTGGAACCCCCGCGTTGCGGGGGTTCCACACCTCTTGAATGTCCTAACGCGAAAGCGTAACGCCATACCTATCCCACTACGGCATCAATCGCTCTAATGTTTAGATGAGCCTGACGATATTATGGTCGTCGTGTAGCCTTTGCCCAATCGCTCCAGAAATGTCACAAAAACCTGACATTTACAGAAATAATTGACGCCCCAGCTCGCTCACACTTAACTTCTAGACCCTGGTTCTTCGCAGCACCCATCAATTCCCCCTTAGCTAACCTGGTTTGAATCTGATATGGCCTTACGCTTTACAATTAGGATATTAAGACGGGTAAATCCCCCGCAGCGCAGGGAATTTACCCACAAGTTTAAGCTTGCTAGAGTGAACAGCTAGAGACACTGATTATCTAAAAAACAATCTAAGCTGATTCAAAGCCTTTGCTCTAAGATATAGTGTGAACTTCGTTAATGTTCAGCCCGACCCGCTCCCTGCAAGTTTTATCCCATTGCTTCAGATACTCTCCTTAGACGGTGTCATCCTTACCCGGCCCAGTTAACTATTTCTGGGGCCTGTTGAGGGTAGCAATTCTTGTATCGGTCTAAGACTTGTATTGGTCTAAGAGTATTTGGTCAAAAGTACATTGAGCGAGATCACCAGACTGACCACCCGACCCTGCCGTTCCTCAGACGCCGAAAATAGCCTGATACGCCATGAGAATCCTTAAAACCCAAACCCTTCGCGGCCCCAACTACTGGAGCATCCGTCACCAAAAGCTCATTTTGCTGCGCCTCGATTTAGAAGAACTGGCAGAACGCCCGTCAAATGAGATTCCTGGCTTTTACGAGGGGTTGGTAGAAACCCTGCCCAGCTTGTTTGAGCACTTTTGTTCACCAGGGCGGCGGGGAGGCTTTCTTAGCCGGGTGCAAGAAGGCACCATGATGGGCCACATTATGGAGCATGTGGCGCTAGAGTTACAAACCCTGGCAGGGATGCCCGTTGGCTTTGGTCGCACCCGTGAGACCGCCACCCCAGGGGTTTATCAGGTGGTCTTTCAGTACCAGTATGAGCAGGCGGGGCGCTACGCCGCACGGGCTGCCTTCCGCCTCTGTCAGAGCGTTATCGACACCGGCTCGTATCCGTCAGCGGAGTTGGAACAGGATCTGCGCGATCTCCACGAAATTCGCGAGCAGGCCGCCCTGGGGCCTAGTACGGAAGCGCTGGTTAAGGAGGCGGAAGCCCAAAATATCCCCTGGATGGAGCTGGAAGCCCGTGCCATGATTCAACTTGGTTACGGTGTTCACCAGAAGCGTGTGCAGGCAACCCTGACCCAGGGAACTGGCATCCTCGGGGTTGAGCTGGCCTGTGATAAGCAAAGCACTAAGCGCATTCTCAAAGAATCAGGGGTGCCCGTTCCCCGGGGAGAGGTCATTTACTACGCTGACGACCTGAGCCAAGCCATTGAAGATGTGGGGGGCTTTCCCATTGTGATTAAGCCCTTGGATGGTAACCATGGCCGGGGAATCACCATCAACATCCGCAACCAGCAGGAAGCGGAGGAAGCCTACGAAGCGGCTCGCGAGATATCACGAGGGGTGATTGTGGAGCGCTTTTACCAGGGGCGCGACCACCGGGTCTTAGTAGTCAACCATAAAGTTGTTGCTGTGGCCGAACGGGTGCCAGCCCATGTGGTGGGCGATGGCCGCTCCACCATTGAAGAGCTGATCGAAGAAACGAATCGAGACCCGCGTCGGGGTGAAGGGCACGATAATGTGCTAACGCGCATCCAGGTTGATCGCACCTCCTGGGATCTGCTGGAGCGCCAGGGCCTCACCCTCGACCGGGTGCTGGGGGAGGGCGAGGTGTGCTACCTCAGGGCCACCGCCAACCTCAGTACGGGGGGAATTGCCATTGACCGCACCGATGAAATTCATCCCGAAAACCTCTGGCTGGCTGAGCGGGTTTCCCGCATTATTGGGCTGGACATCGCCGGGATCGATATCGTCACCTCCGATATCTCTTTACCCCTCCGGGAGGTGGATGGTGTCATTGTTGAGGTGAACGCGGCACCGGGGTTGCGCATGCACCTCTCCCCCAGCGAGGGGATTCCCCGGAATGTGGCAGAGCCAATCCTGCACATGCTGTTTCCACCCGGTAGCCCGGTGCGTATCCCCATTGTGGCAATTACGGGAACCAACGGCAAAACGACCACCACCCGTCTGACGGCCCACATCTTCCGGCAGGCACAAAAAACAGTGGGCTTTACCACAACCGATGGGATCTATATCAACGACTATGTGATAGAACAGGGCGATACGACGGGGCCACAGAGCGCTCGCGTAATCCTACAAGATCCGACGGTCGAAGTGGCGGTCTTGGAGACGGCCAGGGGCGGTATCTTGCGCTCTGGCTTGGGATTTAGCCATTGCGATGTGGGCGTGATCCTCAATGTGGCGGCAGATCACCTGGGTATTGGCGACATCGAGACTGTGGATGACCTGGCCCATCTGAAGAGCGTGGTAGCCGAAACGGCACGGCCCAGCGGCTACGTAGTGCTCAATGCCGATGATCCCCTGGTGGCAGCGATGGCCGACCGGGTGAAGGCCCAGGTAGCTTACTTCTCAATGGATCCGGATAATGACCTGGTGCGATCGCACACGCAGCAGGGCGGTCTGGCAGCGGTTTACGAAAACGGCCACCTGTCCATCCTCAAAGGCGATTGGGTACTGCGCATTGAGAAGGCGGAGGCTGTCCCCCTGACGATGGGTGGGAAAGCGCCCTTTATGATTGCCAATGCGCTGGCGGCCAGTCTAGCGGCCTTTGTCCAGGGGGTGAAGATTGAGCATATCCAGGCAGCCCTGCGCACGTTCAAAGCCTCTACTCAGCAAACCCCTGGGCGGATGAACCTGTTTAATCTGGGGCGGTATCATGCCCTGGTAGACTACGCTCACAACCCCGCAAGCTACGAAGCCCTGGGGAGCTTTGTGCGCAACTGGGACGGTGAGCGCATCGGCGTTGTGGGGGGGCCGGGCGATCGCCGCGATGAAGATTTCATTACGCTGGGGCGGCTTGCGGCTCAGATTTTTGACCGCATTATCGTGAAAGAAGATGATGACACCCGGGGCCGTCCCCGTGGGGATGCCGCCCATCTGATCGTAGACGGCATTCGCCAGATCAACCCAGACGCCCCCTACGAGACCATCCTGGACGAAACCGAAGCGATTAACCTTGCCCTCAATGACGCCCGTGAAAAGGGGCTGGTGGTGATTCTACCTGAAAGCGTCAGTCGCGCCATTCAACTCATTGAAGCCCGCCATCCCCTACCGGAGACAGTGTCAGCCTCCTCCCAGCGCTATCCGTATGCCAACGGCACAGCCCCTACAGAGCCAACTGATCTGGAAGCTTACGCCCAATCGGGGCTTCCCCAACCCTAAGCGCTGAACAAACTCACCATGAACTCGAAGGATCTAGAGGCAGCGGGCTGGTATATCGTTCGGCAAGCAGCCGGACATTGTGACATTATTTCGGCGCAAGAGCTGGAAGCGTCAAATGTGGGCGATCGCCCCGAAAGCGATCGCCCTGAAGCCGCCAATGATATCGATGCCGATGAGGGGCAGCGCTGGGGACCGTTTGCTTCCCAGGGTGAGGCGATCGCCCGTCGGGTTGGGCTGATTCGGTCGGGCAAGTGTCGCCCCGTCTAGATAAAGCTGAACACTATTGAGCAACGCCGCCTGCCACCGGTTCTTCTGCCTGGTCTGCAGTGAAGGAGTTCACAAGCTGCTCCAGGGCCTCTGCATATTGAGGGTCTTCGACGGTGCCAATGCGGGTGCGATCGCTAAGCAGTTCTTCCCGCTGGTCTTCGGAAAGCTCCACAATGATGTCAGGGGTAATGCCCGCCTGATTAATATCGTTTCCATCAGGTGTCAAATACTTGGCAACGGTCACAGCCAAGCCCGATCCATCTCCCAGGGGACGTACGGATTGCACTAGCCCCTTGCCGAAGGTTTGAGTGCCCACCAGAATTGCCCGATCGTTGTCTTGCAGCGCTCCAGAGAGGATTTCGCTGGCGCTGGCCGACCCGCCATCGACCAGAATCACCATGGGCTTATCTGTGAGGGACTGGCCATTGGCCGTTTGGCGGTCAGAAATGCCCTGACGGTTAACCGTTGACACAATCGTGCCCTCATCCAGCCACATGCGAGCAATGTCAATGCTGGAGTAAAGCAAACCGCCTGGATTGGAGCGCAAATCAAGCACGTAAGCACTTACGTCTTGCTGCTCTAGCTCCTGAATGGCGTCGCGCATCTCATCGGCGGCGTTGGCGCTGAACTGCGTCAGACGAATATACCCAACTGTCCCAATACCTTCTTCGAGGCGGACATCGTAGCGCACGGGATGAATCTCGATGCGGGCGCGGGTAATTTCAAAGGTCATCTCCCGGTCATTGCGGCGAACGGTGAGCGTTACCTGGGAGTTGACCGGCCCCCGAATCAGGGTTACCGCTTCGTTAATGTCCATGCCAACGGTGCTTTGGCCATCGATTTCGGTGATGATGTCGCCCGCTAGAATGCCCGCATCAAATGCTGGAGTTTCTTCAATAGGGGCAACCACAACTAGCTCGTTGGTCTCCTCGTCCTGGGAAAGCTGGATGCCGACCCCGGTCAGCTCGCCAGAAGTATCGATCTGCATGTTGCGGAACTCTTGAGGATCCATGAAGCGAGTATAGGGATCTTCAAGCTGCTCTAGCATCTCGCGGATGGCGACGTAGGCATCTTCGCGGGAGGTGTAGTCACGCTCCAGGTATTCGAGCCGCACCGCTTGCCAGTCGGTTTGGTTGAAGGTGGCGTCGACGTAGGTGCGATCGATGAGCTGCCAAACCTCGTCAACTAAATCTTTGGGACTGTCTTGAAAAAAAGCTTGACTTCGAGATAAATGCAGGCCCGTAACAACGGTTACAACGGCGGTTACTGCGACAGCAGTTGCACTTAGAACGAGGCGGCGCTTAATCAATGTCATGTGGATTAACCTGGCGCGAGAGACTGCATAGAGACTAAGCCCAATCTAACATAAGCCCTGGTAGACCGCCGACAAGGAAATCAGTTGAGGAAACTGGCACACCCCCTGTCAACTTTCAGCCTGTTCGTAATTGGGTAAGTAGAACTGCATTGAAAAACGAAGGTTAGAGAACCGAGGCGCTCCCCCGGTTTTCTAACATGAATTTAATTGTGCTGACCTACTTAGATGTATCCGGCTGCAACTAATTAACCCGCGACCCGATAGTTCTTGGCTAAACAGATCGGCACGCGGGTTGGGGAATATTACAGAATTTCGCAGATGGGCTAGGGATCCACCCAGCGCCCGTCCGCTTTAATCAAATTAATCAGTTCCGTGACTCCCTGGTTTTCAGGAACTTTTTTGATTTCCTCACGCCCTCGGTAGAGAGAAATATAACCAGGCTGCTTACCCACGTAGCCATAGTCGGCATCGGCCATTTCGCCAGGGCCGTTAACAATACAGCCCATTACGGCGATGTCCAGGCCAGTCAGGTGTTTGGTAGCTTCCCGCACCTCATGGAGCACGTCCTCCAGGTTGAAGAGGGTGCGCCCGCAAGACGGACAGGCTACATACTCGACCATCGTTTTACGCAACCCCAGGGCTTGCAGGATGCTGTAGCAAACGGGAATTTCTTTTTCTGGATTTTCGGTGAGAGAAACCCGAATAGTGTCACCAATGCCTTCCGCCAGGAGGGTACCGATGCCCGCAGTGGACTTGATGCGGCCATATTCCCCATCTCCTGCTTCAGTGACGCCGAGGTGGAGGGGATAGTCCATACCCAGGGCATCCATACGCTGGGCCATCAGCCGATAGGCCGCCAGCATCACGGGCACCCGCGACGCCTTCAGGGAGATGACCAGGTTTTGATAGTCTAGTGACTCGCAGATACGAATGAACTCCAGGGCAGACTCTACCATGCCCTCCGGCGTGTCACCGTAAGTGAAGAGCATCCGCTCAGCCAGAGAGCCATGGTTGACGCCGATACGCATGGCCTTACCCTGATCCCGCAGGGAAATTACCAGTGGCTCCAGTGTGCTGCGAATTTTATCGCCAATCTCATCAAATTCGGCCTGGGTATATTCGGTGCGATCGCTCTTCGGCTTTTCAAATACATACAGCCCTGGATTAATGCGCACCTTATCTACATGCTGAGCCACCTCCAGGGCAATTTTCATGCCGTTGTGGTGAACATCCGCCACCAGCGGCACATCCCGGTAAGTGGCCCGCAGCTTCTGCTTGATGTCGGCCACTGCTTTAGCGTGGGCCAGACTGGGAACCGTAACCCGGACAATTTCACAGCCCATTTCATGGAGACGACGAATGGAGTGCACCGAAGCATCTACATCCAGAGTGTCTTCGTTGATCATGGACTGGACGACCACCGGGTGCCCGCCGCCAATGGTGACATCGCCTACGGGAACAGGCCGGGTCTTGCGGCGATGGATGGTGGTGTCGGTGGAAAGTTGACCAATGGAGGTCGGGGGGGTGGGTGCAACTGGATTAGGCAGCGTCTGCATGGGTGCGCTCTTATATTTCTGCTATTGAGGGAGAATTTAAAGATGTCTGCAACGAGGATAGCTATCAGGGAATTCCACCTCTGGAGATTCCACCTCTAAGGTTGCCACAAATTTGGCCGATAATCTGCCCCATTCTTCCCGTTACTTCCGAGCGCTGGTTGAGCGTTCAAAGAATCTAGAGAAAGAGCTGGCTCAAGACGCCCGTGAAGGTTGGGTTGCTTCCTCGTCGGCATCATCTTCAGGTTTGCCTGGGAGTTCCAGACAGTATCCAGCCCCATAGACGGTTTTGATGTATTTCGGGTGGCGCGGGTCAGGTTCCAGCTTGGTGCGCAGGTGGCGGACATGAACCCGGATGGTTTCGATGTCGTCGTCTGGGTCGTAGCCCCAGACCTCTTTCAAGATTTCTCCGGGGGAGACGGTTTGCCCGTGGCGCTGCAGCAGACAGTGGAGCAGCTCAAATTCCAGGTGGGTAAGCTTTACGGTTTGCTCAAACCAAATCGCTTCCAATCGTTCGGGAATCAGGGTGAGCGGCCCGTAGTCGAGAATTTCTGAGCTTTTTGCTGCCTGGGGAATGCGATCGGTGCGGCGCAGCAAGGCCCGTACGCGGGCCAGCATTTCTTCAACCTCGAAGGGCTTGGTCAGGTAGTCGTCGGCACCAGCGTTAAAGCCATCGACTTTGTCCTGGGTTTGGCCCAAGGCCGTCAACATAAGGACGGGGATGTCAGCGGTGCGGCTGTCACGGCGGAGCCGCTGGCATACGGTAAATCCATCAACTTTAGGCAGCATTAGGTCGAGCATGATCAGGTCAGGCATCAGTTGGAGTGCCAGGGCCTGACCCTTGATGCCGTCCACTGCCTGGTTGACGTCGTAACCAGCCATTTCGAGGTTTACGGCAACAAGCTCTGAAATTGATGGGTCATCGTCGATGACAAGTATCCGAGGCATTTTTTATGTGACTCAACAACCGGATTAGCGGATAGGGAAAGTGGGCAGCAATAGTCCAATATTAACTTTAGGTATTGGAATGAGAAGATTCATATACAAATTATAAGCACGCCCCCACGATACCACAGTAACCTGCGTATCTCTTCATAGGGAATTTGCAGAGAAAGAGCAGAAAGGGGGCTTCCAGGCCCCCTTCTCGGTGAGTCTATTTGTCTAACAGGCCGTTATTCGGGGTTGTTCCCCCAAAATAGGAGATTATGGCAGATTAGCGGCGGGTTCCGGCGTGGCGATCGCGCGGCGTATAGACCCCCCAATCGTGGAGGCCATAGTTGTTAAGCACCGTCTCTGCATTGCGAATTTCCTGATCGGTGCCGTCGACCACCACAAGGTACTCATTATTTTCAGAGACACGGGTGTTGTAGTAGCCAGCCTGATCTTCAGGAACACCCCAGCCAATTAAAGCGCCCAACAAGCCACCGCCTGCGGCACCAATGCCGCTACCCAGCAGCGTGTTGGCCAGGACGATACCCACTTCAGCAACGGGGCCAATGCCAGGAATCGCCAGTACACCCAGGCTGCCAAACAGCCCCATCAGTCCCCCGGTTGCCGTACCGGCAATGGCACCCGCACCCGCACCACCGCTGGCCTGTTCGCCTTTACTTTTCTCGACGGTCGCCCCTGCCATCTCGGAGTTATCCGCAGTTGTGTTGGCAATCACCGATACTTTATCCATGTTGAAGCCGGCGTCCCGGAGCTGATAGAGGGCAGATCGTGCCTCATCATAGGTGCGAAACAGCCCGATTGCTCGTTGTGTATGAACGGCCATATTGTCCCTCCTTGGGATCACTGCAATGGAGTCTGCACGGCATTGCTAATCGTAGTTCGCAGAGCCGTACCACTCCACTTCCATGATTCAGGAAGGGAGGGAAGTTTCCATCGATCGCCCGACCCAATGTGGGTCTATCTTTCGTTGGGTTTTCAGGATGATGTTGATGCAGGCAGTTGGGAGATGCGAGCCGCTTCCAGCTTTTGCCGCAGGCGATCGCCCATACCCTCCAGCGCCGCCTGCTCCAGTTCTTCCTGATCTCCAGTGGTCAGCCACTTCAACTGCACCACGCCTTTGTCCGTCTCCCCGTCCCCCAGCACCAGACAGGCCATCGCACCGCTGCGATCGGCCCGCTTCATCTGCTTGCCAAAGGCGCTGCCGCTCAGATCCATCTCGACGCTAAAGCCAAGGTGGCGCAGGCGCTGGGTGAGGTGCATGGCATTGGCTTCGGCGCGATCGCCCTTAGAAACCACATAGAAATCTACCGGAGCCGTCCCCAAAGGGGCCAGCTGTTGGAGCAGGAGAATCAACCGCTCCAGACCACTGGCCCACCCCACAGCAGGGGTGGGCGGCCCCCCCAGCATTTCCACTAGACCGTCATAGCGTCCGCCCCCACAAACGGTGGCCTGCGCTCCCAGATCCGCCGACTGAATTTCAAAAACCGTGTGGGTGTAGTAATCCAGGCCGCGCACCAGGCGGGGGTTGACGCGATACTCAATCTCCAGGATATCCAGCAGGTGTTGGGTCTGCTCAAAGCGCTGGCGAGACTCGGGACTGAGGTGGTCGAGGAGGCTGGGGGCTTCCTGAAGGATCTCCTGGGTGCGCTCTACTTTTGAATCCAGAATGCGCAGAGGGTTTCGGGTCAGGCGATCCTGGGAATCGGCATCGAGGTCATCCTGATACTGGGTGAGATAGGCAACCAGGGCTTCGCGATACTGCTGGCGATCGCCCGTCGTCCCGACCGAATTGAATTCCAGCGAGAGGTTGCTGAGGCCAATGGCCTTGAGCCAGTCGGTGGCGATGGCAATCACCTCGGTATCCGCACGGGGATCATCGCTGCCCAGCACCTCCAGGCCGAGCTGGTGGAACTGGCGCTGCCGCCCCGCCTGGGGGCGCTCATAGCGAAACATGGGGCCGCAATACCAGAGCCGCTGCACCCCCCCCTGGGCGTGCAGGCCATGCTCAATGAACGCCCGCACCACCCCAGCGGTATTTTCAGGGCGCAGGGTGAGGGAGCGATCGCCCCGATCCAGAAAGGTGTACATCTCTTTGCCCACCACATCGGTGGCTTCACCAATGCCCCGCTCAAACAAGTCGGTTTGTTCAAAAATGGGCGTGCGAATTTCGCGGTAGGCGGCCTTTGCCAGAATGTCACGGGCGATCGCCTCCACCTGCTGCCAGTAGCCAACGTCCTCCGGCAGAATATCTTTTGTTCCTCGAATCGCTTTGACAGTACCCATGGCTTGCTACAGGCGTCCCTAGTTGAATATCCAACACTTTAGCGTAGCAGGGTGGGGCGAAAGCGCACCGATTAGATGCCCTTTAGAGCTATTCGAGGTGCAGGGTTTCCCAATCTCCGAAGCGATCGCTGTAGTACTGCAAAATCTGCTCAACGCGGCGATGGGCCGCATCGTCAGCCTGGGGAGAATAGTGGATGCGCAGGCCGCCCACCTGGCTGGCGGTGTAGTCAAACGTCATGGAGGTTTGGGGCAGCAGTTCGGCATCAACCCCGGCAACCTGACGTAGATGGGCGGCAACTTCCCGATAAACGGCAAGGGGCAACCTGGGGCAGCGAAGCTGAAACTGTCGGGACTCAGGCGGAGATTCTGATGGTGGGGACGGGGAAGTCGATGGGCCTGTTCTATCAGTCATGGGTCAGTAAGGAGGTCGTCGTTCCAGCCAGGTAGGGCCGGAGCAGAGGCGGTGGGCTTCAGAGCGTGTCGGTTTTCAGGTCTTCAGCATGATGGGTACCATCCCCCACAGAGGGCAGGGTGCAGCAATTGAAGGGGTCTACACAAACCTTTCCTGACTGAAGCGCCCAGCGGAAAAGCTCCACCCGGTTGTTGGTGGCAGTTTTGGTCAAAATATTGCTGATGTGGTTGTCCACCGTGCGCTTACTAATTTCCAGGCGTTCCGCTATTTCTTGATTGGTTAAACCCGCTGCAACTAGTTCAACAATCTGGAGTTCCCGATCTGAAAGAGACACAGCCGCCTCTTTCCCGGTTATATCTGTCATACCTGGCCTATAACCCTGTATATGTACCTATCCGTCGTCTACATTCTAAAGGTTTATTCAAGAAAACCGCTTTTTGTTATAGGAACGTTATGGAAATGGGGAAGACCCCCCATAGGGGGTTACAGTAGGGGGGGCTTCTCCTTAAATGTACGGATATGGCAAATGCACGGATATAGCGATGTACGGATATAGCGTAATGGGGGCCATGCAGTGAAACCCGGTTGCATATTGCGAACTCTGATGCTGCCCATGGTGCTTTTGTGGGAACGATGGTTGGTATTGGGCCACCGGCGAGAGCGATCGCACCCAATTTGCCAGCCTGCAAATGGCAAGCCCAGAAAAGTCGCTCTGGGGGCAAGGGTACTGCTCGGTCTTTGTCTTTGCAGTGTTATCTGGATTGGCGGGGGGGTGGCCTGGGCGGGTGGAGGTCGGGCGATCGCCACGACGGGTGAAGCGCTCCCCATCTCAACGCCCTCGACGGGGGAAACCATGCCAGCGGCCCAGTCGGGTCGCCTTGATATCAGCGCCATTTCCTCCGAGAAGGTGAGTCAGTTTATTGAGGCCTATCAACAGGTGCTGAGCCTGATTGATGAGCAGGAAGAAGCGCTACGGGGTGCCGAAACAGAAGCGGATTTTTTACAGCGACAGGGTGATCTGGAACGAAAAATTGCTACCGCGATTGATGCTGTGGGCCTGTCTCAGCAGGAATATATCCAGTTGCTGGGGTTGGCCAACAGTGACCCAGAATTTAGCGAACGCATTGCCTCCCAGCTACAAGAAGCCGGGGAGCCTTAACCCTATCTATAAAAAAGCGGACCCGTATGAAGGAAGCTATCCTCTTAACGTCGTTTACTACCTGGAAACCTGAGCAACCCTCAAATTCGTCAGACGACCTCATGGACGAGGTAATTGCTCGCTACCCCTACCGGGACGCCCTACACATTCGGCGGAAGTTGCCAGTAGATTTCCAGCTTGCCTCCAGACGGGCGATCGCCGCGATCAGGGCAGTGCGCCCCGGAGCCGTTGTGTGCTGTGGGATGGGGGAGCGGCGCACCTCGCTAGATGTCGAGTCCAGGGCGGTGAATGGCGATCGCATTCTCTACACCCCCGTCAACCTGGAGGCGCTGACCGCCGGGCTGGCAATGACGGGCATCAGCCACGATGCGGGCCGATTTGTCTGCAACCAGCTTTACTACGATGTGCTCAACCACTTGCAGCTCAATGGCCCTGGCCATCCCTGCATTTTTGTTCACGTACCGGTGTTGACGCCCGATAACCGGGGGGCGATCGCCGCTGATTTCCTGATGCTGCTGGATCGGGTGCGATCGCTCATCCAGCACCCCGCCAACGCCGTTGCCTGACTTCTCCCACCCTCGTCCCTGGGGTTGCCCCGTCCTGTGCGAAAATACCCTCTATGGATATAGACGCAATTCGAGCCGGAAAAATTCTCCACCTGGCGGGGGCCAACCTCGAAGACGAAGATCTATCAGGGGTTGATTTGAGTCGAGCCAACCTGGCGGGGGCCAGCCTCACAGGTAGCCTCCTAACGCGGGCCAGGCTGCAGGGAGCGCGTCTGGATGGCGCAAACCTGGCGGGCTGCCAGATCGTGGGAGCTGACCTACGGGCCAACCTGCTGGGGGCCAATCTCATGCAGGCCGACCTGACGGATGCCGACCTGCGGGGAGCCAACCTGCGGGGGGCCAATCTCATGCAGTCGAGCCTCACCCGCACCAATTTTGCAGCGGCCCTGCTGAGTGGGGCCACCCTGATGGGAGTCAATCTGGCCGGGGTTGATCTGCGCAGCGCCGACCTGCGGGGGGCCAACCTCAGTAGCGCCAACCTGCGGGGGGCTAACCTCAGTCAGGCCAATCTCCAGGGGGCACTGCTCAACAGCGCCAACCTGGAAGAAGCCGATCTGCGGGGAGCTAATTTAGCAGGGGCTAACCTGGATGGGGCCAACCTGCTGTGTGCCGAGCTGGATAATGCCAATCTGAGCGGCGCTGTATTGAGCCATGCCTGCGTAATTGGCACCATCCTGGAAAAGTAGCCCCAGAGCGCTAGCGCAAATATTCGAGAATGCCCTGGGCGATCGCCTCGGCCATCTGCTGCCGGAAGTTGGGATCGGCCAGCCGGGGCGCATCGCTGGCCCCTGTGACAAACCCCGTTTCCACCAACACCGCAGGCATGGGGGTATTGCGAATCACGTAGAACCGGGCCTCTTTGACGCCCCGATTCACCATTCCTGTGGCCTGCACCATATTGCGCTGAATGCTCTGGGCCAGTTGGTAACCTTCCTGGGAGCTATAGTAAAAGGTTTCGATGCCGTTGACTTCGGGGCGGGTCATGCTGATGGCGTTGGCGTGGATGCTGACGAACAGGTCGGCATTGGCGCGGCGGGCGATCGCCACCCTCGGCTCCAGGTCAAGGGTGACATCGCTGGTGCGGGTCATCACCACCTGAATCCCCTGCGCTTCCAGCAGACGGCTTACCCGCTGGGAAATGTCAAGCACTGTGGGGGCTTCCCGCAGGCCATTGCGGCCAATTGCCCCCGGGTCGCGTCCTCCGTGTCCCGG
>JAYKGU010000076.1:0-8507 GCA_035285585.1 Synechococcales cyanobacterium | reverse complement strand
AAACCTGATTTAATTATTGTGATTTCTCATTCGGTTTTCGAGAGTGTTTATGAATATCTGCCAAACATTGCACCCACTGTGATTTTGCCTTGGGAGGAGATTCTGGGTGATTGGCAACAACAAACAGAGGAGCTAGCAAAAATTCTAAAGAAGTCAGATGTTTTTACCCAAAAAATGGATGATTATCATCAACGGATTAGTAACCTGAAACAGAGCATTAATGAAACGGGAGAAATCCAGGCGTCATTTATGTTCGTTGCCGCAGGACAGTTAGTCATAGCTCGTGAGAATTCCTTTGCAGGCGCAATCCTCAACGACCTTGGCATTCTCAATCCACTATTTGAAGAATCAGGCAACTTCGATTTAGCTTTTTCTGAAGAAATTTTGCCTGAAATTGATAGTGATGTCATCTTTATTGCTCCTTTGAAGCGAGGCGATCGCACCGTCATTGATGAGCTTCGAGAAAATCCCCTTTGGTCACAACTCAAGGCTGAAAGGCAAAATCAAGTGTACTTAGTCGATTTTTCAGTATGGCGTGGCTTAAACTTTTTCGCTGCCCAAAAGGTTCTTGATGACGTTTCCAAGCACCTTATTAATACTTCCTAAAAAGTGATTTATTTGATGCAAACACTAGGAGTAACGATGCAACAGTTGAGAAATGGACGATTCTCTACCAGGAAACACAACCGAACGGAACTTTTGAGAAAAGCAGGTCGCACAGTTGCAATGGTAGAGCGGATAACAGGGGCAGTTGAATCATCTTCAAGCGTGTTGCCGAACTCTTCAGACAATTTGCTTCTGCGGGCGATCGCATTTGTATCGCATTTGCAAAGCTTCTTTGCCAGAGAATCGCTTACTCAGACACGTTCACTTTTCTGCCGCGATCGCGCCTTTGTGGGCGCTTAAGGGCGATCGCTCCTCTAAATATTCTCAAGGGCGATCGCTCCTCTGTGAATGCTTAAAGGCGATCGCCTTTTGCATACTCTTTGCGATCGCCCCGATGAATTTCAAGATAGTTTTTTTACATGAGGATAATTCAAAATCTGAGCATCAACAGTAACTAAGGAAATGTCATATCGTCTAGCAATTGCAAAAATCCCATTTTGAGATTCCTCTGAGGCAATCGCAACCTTGACCTGTTCAGATAACCGACCTGGATCATGAAGCCACCACAACCAAACATGCGTAACCAACAAAATCATTGGCTTAACGCTTCCCACAGTTCCGGCATCGGCTCATCAAAATCTTCCGCAATCTCCAGCGGCAACCCCCGAAGCGGATAGTTAGAACTTGAGGATGAAGTTACCTGTTGTAGTGTCGCAACTTCCTCTGAATGAGAAAGCGACACATCAGAAGATTGCTGCCGCTGCATCACCCGCAGCAGTTCCAAGAGTGCTCGAACTAGCTCATCGGAAGATTGCTCGATCGCTTGAATTAATTCTTGTTTCGGAGTCATTGCCATGTTGCCCCTTTTCAACGAAGTTAAGCGCTCAGTCTTCAGCGATAGACTTTTCATGGTGGTAAGTATCCACCCAGATAGGACAGAGCTTGCGATCGTCTCATCATGCTTCCATAGCTCATTATAACTTTCCTTAAAACAGCACCGATGTTACCTTCCACTCAACCACTCCTGCGTCTACTCCGCCACGGTAAGCCCTATCAGGGGCAAATTTTGGGGGCAACACTCTGCTCCATCTTTCGCACCCTATTCGACCTGGCTCCTCCCTATCTAATTGGCGTTGCAGTCGATGTGGTGGTTGAGCAAGAAGCCTCATTGATTGCTCGATTTGGCATTCAAAATCCGCTGACTCAATTATTCGTGCTGTCTCTCCTAACGATCGCCACCTGGGGCTTAGAATCCCTCAGCCAATATGGAGCCGACAAACTCTGGCGCAACCTGGCGCAAACCCTCCAACACGAACTGCGGGTCGATACCTATAATCACCTGCAAGAACTGGAGCTGAGCTACTTTGAAGACCGCAGTACGGGAACGCTGCTGTCGATTCTCAATGACGACATCAATCAGCTAGAGCGCTTCCTCAACTTCGGTGCCCAAGATTTGATCAGCTTTTTCACGCGGGTTGTTGCAGTTGGCATTAGCTTTGTGCTGCTGGCTCCGGGTATCGCCTGGCTAGCGATGTTGCCTATTCCCTTCATCTTGTGGGGCACGTTTCTGTTTCAATCCCGCTTGGCTCCCCGGTATGACACCGTGCGCGACCAGGCCGGACTCATTAGCGATCGCCTCGCCAACAACATTTCTGGCATCGCCACGATCAAGAGTTTCACCGCCGAAGCCTATGAGAGCGATCGCGTCTATCAAGAAAGCGACGCCTATCGGCAGGGTAATGAACGGGCGATCGCCCTCAGCGTTGCCTTTCAGCCCTTGCTCCGGTTCTTTATCCTGTCGGGATTCGTGATTACGCTGTATCTGGGGGGGCGAGACGTTCTTCAGGGAAATCTCACGGTTGGAACCTACGGCTTCATGGTGTTCATCGTGCAAGACCTGCTGTGGCCCTTCACCGAACTGAGCGAAATCATGGATGAGTATCAGCGGGCAATGGCATCAGTGCGACGGGTGATGGGCTTACTGGATACGCCTGTTGCAATACCTTATGGGAAACGCTCACTCCCACTAAACACCGTTCGAGGCGACGTGCAGTTTGAGGACATCACCTTTGCCTACAACGGTCATAATCCTGTTCTCAAGCATCTCTCGCTTCATGCCCCTGCGGGGGCAACCATCGGCATCGTTGGGGCCACCGGGTCAGGGAAAAGCACCCTCGTCAAGCTCTTGCTGCGATTCTACGAAGTGCACAGCGGACACATTTTGATTGACGGCACAGACATCTGCGAACTCAACTTGCTGGACTTGCGCCAGTGTATTGGCTGGGTCAGTCAGGATGTGTTTCTGTTTCACGGCACGGTGGCCGAAAACATCCGCTACGGCAGCTTTGACGCGACTCGTGAGCAGATTATTCAGGCGGCAAAACTAGCAGAAGCCCATGAGTTTATTGAAGAGTTACCGCAAGGCTACGACACGATTGTGGGAGAACGGGGGCAAAAGCTTTCTGGCGGGCAACGGCAAAGACTGGCGATCGCCCGTGCCATCCTCAAAGATCCCCCCATTCTGATTCTCGATGAAGCCACCTCAGCCGTAGACAACGAAACCGAAGCCGCGATTCAGAGATCCCTCGCTAAGATTACGCAGGGTAGAACGACGGTGGCGATCGCCCACCGCCTTTCCACGATTCGCCATGCAGACTGCATTTATGTGATAAATCAAGGGGAAATAGTCGAACAGGGTACGCACGAACAACTACTGTCCCTTAATAACATTTATGCAAATCTTTGGAGAGTGCAATCTGGCATTCCATTGAATTTGTAAGTAGTTAAACAAAAATGCCATTTCCAGCGCCCGGCCCCGACCACCCCTCCCATGCCGGAGGCAATGCTCCAGCCCCAGAGTAAACCGCCCTATAATGAACCCATCGTCCATTACGGAGTGGAACAAGCCATGACGTTCTCATCCGTCAACCAACCGCTACCCAGTTCTGCTGAGCTACTCAGCTCGGATGATACGCCCGTGGACAACGAAGACCAGAATCTCCTGCCCAACCTGCTGCTCTTACTGTTGACCCATCTGTGGTCTGACCGCATGGATTGGTATTTTGGGGTAGACATGGCGATCTACCACACCGCTGGACTCAATCCCCGTGTGCCCGTGGTGCCCGATGGCTTTCTCAGCCTGGGAGTAGAGCGAAAAAAAGGCGGCAAATCCCGCCGCAGCTATGTGATGTGGGAAGAGCAAGACACTCCGCCGATGATGGTGCTGGAAATGGTGTCCCATCAACCGGAAGAGGAGTATGAGAGCAAGATGGCCCTCTATGCCCGGTTAGGAGTGCTGTACTACGTGGTCTATAACCCAGAGTTTTGGCAACGCGATCGCCATCAGCCCTTCGAGGTCTACAAGCTTGAAGAAGGAACCTACTGCTTACAGATTGGCGAACCCTACTGGATGCCAGAAGTGGGATTAGGCATCGGTCGCTATCAAGCCCAAATCGGTGGTTTACCCAAGGAAATTTTGACCTGGTATGACGCCCAGGGAAACCGTCATCTCGGTGCAGAAGAACAGGAGCGACAGCGTACAGAACAAGAACGGCAGCGGGTGAAACGACTGGAGGCGTATTTGCGATCGCAAGGCATTGACCCAGACTGTCTACCCGAGTAAGGGCGATACTTTTGGTAAGCTTTGCTCATCCCTCTTCACAACCACCTGAAACCCCAGGACGATAAGTCCTACCATACGCTATTGTCGAGATAGGGATCTCCCACACATAAGAAATCTATGGTTCGACAAACCCTGATTAGCTAGCGTTGGGTATCTTAGCCGCAGGTGCTGTATCGGCCAACGTGGTGTTTTTGACCGCATTATGAAACATGAGTTGTGAGGGGCGATCGCTCAAGAATCTATTAACGATACAGCAAGACAAAGTCCAGGTGAAGAAGGTGGATTATCCTAAGCTAGAGAGAGACAGCAGAGAGCCAGTCTATCCAGGAGGTCAACAGTTGTGGTTGCGATCGTCAAAAAGCCCCTTACCTTCGAGGAATTTTTGCGCTGGGATGACGGCTCCGGCAGGTTATTTGAGCTCATCAACGGAGTTGCCATGCCTCTCAGCGAACCCACCGCCAAGCATGAAGATGTGGTCGAGGGACTGTGCCGCTGTTTGCTTGACCACTGCCAGTCCTGCAATCTTCCCTACGTTCCTCGCCAGGGCAAACAGGTCAGAGTAAACCCTGCACCGGGGGAGAGCGAATCGAGCCGTAGAGCCGACATCGTGGTGTTTGCCAAAGAAGAGTGGGAGCGGATGCGCCAAAGTTCTGCCTCTGCTGCTGCCTACGTGCCGCCCCCGCTTGTCATTGAGGTAGTCAGTACCAATTGGCGCGATGACTACCGCATCAAGCTGAACGAGTATGAGACCACAGGCATCCCAGAGTACTGGATTGTGGACTATGCAGGTCTGGGCGGCGTGCAGTATATCGGTTCGCCGAAACAGCCAACGGTAACGGTCAATTGCTTAACTGACGGCGAATATCAGGCGCAGCGCTACCAGGGAGAAGATATCGTGCGATCGCCGATATTCCCCCGGCTGGAATTAACTGTTGCACAGATTGTGGACATGACTGAAGGTTAAGAAGATTCTGAAACGGAGGAGCCGCTAAGCAGTCCTACAATAATTCCGCCGATACAAGCGATCGCCACCCAGCAGCGTAGCAATCAGAAACCAGTTGCAAAAACCATGCAAGAATAAGCCGAAGTAGATGATCAGGAGTCAAATCAGCCCAATGCTGAGTGAAAGGAGCATACGACAATTCCTGTCACGGCTTACCCAATGCCTGGTTGCCATCTTGGTGAGCGGCGGGCTGATTCTGGGGATAGCGGATGCCTCAATGGCTCAATCAGCTCAGGTCGTCACCTGGGCCGATCTGCAACCCAAGCAAACCGTTGACTTTACCGCCACCTTTGGGCATCTTAGCCGCGAGCAGCTTCAAGATCTCGCTACTTTGGCACGGATTCGCTGGTGGCTTGAAGATGGTCAAATTGGCCCTGAAAGCAGTGATGCTCAAACTGGGGAGCGGCTTGCGCGAAAATTGACCCAGCAGGGATTGGACGTGGAGACGCTCGTCCGCCAGGTCAACCGGGTGCACGACCAGGCGAACGATCCGTCGAGCATCGTGGGGCAACAAATCAGAATTTCTGGGTATGTGCTGCCCCTGGAACAGACCGAGCCAGGACGGGTGTCTCAGTTGCTGCTGGTGCCGTTTGTGGGAGCCTGCATCCATGTGCCGCCCCCACCGCCGAACCAGATCATCTACATCGAGCCACCCGCTCCCATTGAGGCTCCAGGGCTGTTTGCTCCCGTCTGGGTAGAAGGCCAGATTCGTCAACAATCTGCCAGCTACGACCTGTTTCGAGTGGATGGCTCACGGCAGGTGCAGGCCAGCTATGCGATGAGCCTGGTATCCATCACTCTTGATTCGGCCCAGTCAGCGGTCAGCCAGCCGCTGGTATCCATGCCGCAACTCCTGCGGGAGTATCCCGGGTGGCAGGCGGTGCAGGTTGGAGTGGTCGCCCTGTTCAGTCAGACGATGGGCAATATTCAAAGAGGCGACTCACCATCGGCGCTGTGGTTGGGCGTGCTCATTGCCTTTGGCTACGGGGTGATTCACACTCTGGGGCCAGGGCATGGCAAGGTGGTCATCACCTCCTACTTTGTCGGTAACGGGGGTAATCTCTGGCGGGGCATCAGCATGGGAACCCGCATTGCCTGCTTTCATGTGATGTCGGCCATTGGCGTTGTCGTGCTGGCTGACTGGGTGATGCGGCAGACGATGGGGAGCACTCCGGCTGACTACCGTTTGGTGCGGCTGATGAGCTACGGTGCGATCGCCCTCATCGGCGGCTGGATGCTGCGTCAGGCACTCCGCTCAAACCATCAGAAATCCACATTCATGCAAAGCCCTGACCCTAAGCTGCTGATGGCCGGAAGTTTGAGCGATCGCATCTTAACGACACAACCGTCAGTCCCTTCCCACCGACAACTCAGCAATTGTCAGTGCTTCAGTTGCGCCAGTCATCCGGGGACGATGGGCTGGCTTTCTCTCGCGGTGGGTGCCGTGCCCTGTAGCGGAGCGCTCCTGATGATGCTCTATGGACTGGCGAATAACATGGTGGGGCCTGCGGTGCTGATGGTCCTGGCCATTTCCCTGGGCATGGGGGTTACGCTGTCGCTCATTGGCCTGACTGCGCTTTGGGGCCGAGACTACATGAGTCGCCGCATCGGGAAGACGCCTCGATACCGCGATCGGCTGCTGCGGGCGCTCAACATTGCCGGGGCCAGCGGCGTTTTGCTGGTGGGGCTGCTGTTGTTCATCATCACGCTCAATGGCGGTAGGGTGCCTTCATCGGGTGGATGACTCACCGCTGATGAAACCAGTAGCAGATTAGGCATCGTCACCTGAACCACAGTAGCCTTGCCACCTGGTTGACTGACAAAACTTACGAACCGCTGCCCGAAAGCCCTCACCCTAGCCCTCTCCCGAAGGGAGAGGGAACAGGAGCATTGGTTCGGCTCCCCTCGCCCTCTGGGAGAGGGGTTGGGGGTGAGGGCCACAAACTTTTGTCAGTCAATCAGCCTTGCCACAGAGCTTAGGAGAATAAACGCCACATGCCCTTCAATTTTAATAGTGCCGACTGTCCTGTTTGATGAGAGCTGGCACAATCCGTTCACTCGCCAGCCTGGCTCCAAACAGGTTGCGTGCCACAGGCCCCAATTGCAGTGCTGCTGCTCCTCCCAGGATGAACAGGTTACACCCCGCCCAACGAAGCTGAGGATCACGATTGCGCATCGTTTTCTTTTTTTGCAGCAAATGGGTGACCAGGGTTAGCGCTTGTGGCCCTGCACCCACAATGGCGATATCAACTGATTTGGGTAGTGGTGATGGCTCGATGGGCGATCGCATGATTGAAAACAGAAGAGTTGCACTGAACACCTTAACTCAATATGATAATGATAATCATTCTATATTTTGTACTTCCACTCTAGAGCAGGATTCAATGGATTCCATTGCATTGATTGCGGTGGCAGGGCCGCCCGGTAGTGGCAAAACCACCTGGATCAGTCAGTTTCTCCAAGACCAGCACCGTCCGCTGTTTTACTGCTGTCCAGGGATGGGACCCTGTCCGGTTGACCAGGCGCGGATTGCGTATTGCTTTCCCTGGGTGCATCTGGTTCCTGAGAGTCAAGCTCGACAGGTATTGGCAGACCTACCCGACCAAGCTCTGGTTTACCTGGAGCTAGGCTTTCACCTGGATCTGGCCTCGCCATTTCTGGCGTCGCTGCCCTGCCAGCGGGTGGCGGTGCTGCCCCCTGGTCTGAAGGCATCGGATTGGCATGACTGGGCGGATGAGGTGGTTTCGGGAAATGACATCACCGTACCGGCTCCCGATAACCTGCCGGAGCTGTGGCGATCGCCTCTAACCGGACAGGTCTTTGACCCCCCAAGCCTGGATGAGATGCTGATTGAATTGACGGGCGGCGCTTACGGAAATGTGCACCGCGTCAAAGGCATTTTTGAACTGCCCGATGGTCGCGCCTTTCATGTGGATTTTGCAGAGGGATTACCCGGCATCGAATACACGGAATTGAACCTTCCCCGCTGGCTAGAGGGTCGTCCGGATCGCTTCAGCGGCATTGAGGTGGTGGGCTGGAACCTGGAGCAGGAGGCGATCGCCCAAAAACTCAGCGCTTTGGGGATCTGTTCCCACTCTCAAGGGCCTTTGACGAATGGAAACGGAACCAATTCTGTGGAGCCACTGCCCTTGTCCAAAGACCAGGAAGAGTTAGAGGTGCGCGTGGACGATGAAGAACTGCTGGGCGAGTACTTTGGCAAAGCAGGGACGCTAACCCGTGAGTAAGAACCAATGGCAAGTAAGCGCGATCGCCCCC
>JAYKGU010000075.1:0-10640 GCA_035285585.1 Synechococcales cyanobacterium | reverse complement strand
GCGTTAGCGCGCACGTTGGTTTGGGTTATTATTCTCGGTAGCTCGAATGGCTTCCAAAACTTCTTTCGCATCGACTTTACCCCAGTAGTAGCCCATACTGTCGCTCATACGAAGCGATCGCTCAGCTTCTGCTCTGGCTTGCGATCGCTTCTCCTGTGCTTGATCAGGATACAGCTCTGCTTCTTTCAGGAGGAGCCACGCCAAACTTACGTGAATGTTAGCTTCATTGATGCGATAACCGCCCTTAGTTGCATAACCTAGGGCTTCAGCTAAATCATTGCGCGACTCGTCCAATTCAGCTTGATGGGCCAGGAAAAGCCCCTGCGCCCTCAGCGTTTCAATTAAAATCGGTCGATGGGAGATACTTCTAGCAATTCTAAGTGCCTCATTGTAGTAAGCACGAGCCTCACTGACCTTTCCAGCCTCGGCTTCTATGTCTCCCAAGATGCGATGGCAGCGGCTCTCTCTCTCAAGCCAACGCCTGTCTCTAGAAATCTTTAAATTAGCTTCTGCTACAGCTTTAGCTCTCTGGAGTTGGCCTGTCCGACGCAGATAATCAGCCTGAAAGGTGCCGCGACTGCGATAGAGACAGGGTTTATCTGGTTCCAACGCTCGCTGATCGTCTTCTAATTTCTTAAAGATTTTCTTCGTCGCTTCAAGTTCTCCCCGTAAGTAGGTAATCCAGCCTTTTAGGGCTAGCGTATTAAGAGCTTGGTAAGGATCTATTGCATCCTGACTCAAAGTAGCTGCTGTATAGATTACACTAGCAGCCTGCGCTAACTCACCAAGGTAGATATAGCCACTAGCTAAGTCTCTGTATGCCTGAACAAGTTTATTCGTGTCACCCATTTCCTTAGCAACTTGGATACTACGCTCATAAAATGAGCGAGCATTTTCCAAGTTTCCGAGGGCCGTTGAGCAAAACCCAATCTCCTTTAAAGCGAAGTATTGTTCTGGCTTATTTCCGCATGGAAGACGTAGGGTATCACTATCTGGGAAAAATTCAGATAATATCTTTAAGCGAGTATCGTAAGCACCATGCTGCAAGGTTAACACATAGTTTTTACCCTGATCAATCCGCTCGGATAAAACGGTGTAGGCTTCTCCGTAGTCACCTGCCTCACAGAGATGGTGAACTGCTTCGATGGATGGCGTCAGGTCTTGTAAAGTTGGGTTTTGCTTGTTTTTTATTTTGATATCTGATAAATAGTATTCTTTGATTTGTCTATGAACCGTTTTTGCTTTTTCAGGCTGATTCTTTAACTGCTCTAGATAATACTTCCTGATTAGAGGGTGAGCGGTGTATCCCAACCCTTTTGAGTCACGACGAAGTATACGATAGTGAGACAATTGCTCAACCATTTCAGAATCTGCCTTTAAAACTTGCCCCAGTGCTTGTTGCGATACGGGGAGCCGAAATGCGCTGAAAACTTCTAAAAAATTTCGTTCTTGGGGAGTTAGATGCGCGTCATATCGGCGCAAAACCCGACTAACCCGGTTGTAGTAGTGCTCATACCCAAAATCGCCGGATGTTTCAGGTGGTTGAATGTCTTCCAAACTGGAAATATCGATGCGATTCCAGTCACTACCATAAACACCTCTGACGTAAGCTCCAGTTAAACTTAGAGTCAAAGCATGCCCATCCCACTGCTCGATCACTTGGTCGAGTTGCTCGTCCGTTACATCTCCCTTAAGGAAGTATCGCAGTAGTGCCCGACCATCCTTAGTCTTCAAGCGATTAACATCCCGATGAATATAGGTGATGTAATCAATTAGATCGATTAAAGGAGCACGGCTAGTAATGAGGCAAAGGGATTCATGCTCACCAGAGGCAAAGTAGGTCAAAAAATCTCTCAAATCAGGATTCTGCAACAATCCATAATCTTCTCCATCCTGATATTGAATGGCTTCTAATCCGTCGAGAACGAACAAGTAGCGACCGGTCAGAATTGCGCCAACTAAGAAGTTAGCTCTCTCATGGGCTGATTTTACGGCCTCAAGGTGATCTTTAGCCCCCATGTAGACCATGGCGGCCTCAAAGAATTTATCGACACTGCAATCCTCATAGAAATCCCAATACAAAATTCCTTTAGGTCTAGGGAGAGTTGAGTCTTCACTAAGAAGACGTTTATAAATCCAGGATCGGACAATGCTCGTCTTTCCCTCGCCTCCAAAGCCAACGAGTCCAACAACTAAATGATCGGGATTTTGCCAATCGTCACTGATATCGTCCAAAACCTCTTCCCGGCCAGTCCATTCGTTTGGTGGCTTGGGAACAGGATAGTCAAACAAATCGGGGGCATAGCTGATTGCGACATCCCAGCCCTTCTTGACGAGTTTCTCGTTGGGCAGCGGACCGGGTTCTAGGGGGAGATCCTCACCATCTGGTATATTTTCGGACATTGAATTGCCGATTAACATGGTCTAGCCCGTTTGCAGGAAGTACATCAGTATAGAAAGCCGATCGCCTATAATATCGTTCTTTGGTTTGCATAATAACTGCAAATGCTGCAAACGAAAATATATCTTTAGAAAAGCACAATCTTAGCATCTGCGCCGTATGCCTTACCTCTCCCTGGTGTTCCTTCCCGGATTGAGAGTTGATGAGTAATTAAACCTACGACGCGATCGCGTTCTATATCCAGCAAAGCGGCTCCACTCATTCCACGCTCCACGTTATCCGACCTCAGTTCTAGTGGATCGGCACGAAGGCAGATTTCCGCAGGTCCTTGTACAGGCCCCATAATTGTCCCAATCGCATAGGTTGAGAGCAGAAACTGACCAGTCGGACTATATCCATAGCTGCGGAACTGATTATTGGAAGAATCAAAATTTCTGTGAGGGCAATAAGCAGGTTCTAGCTTTGCCATCTGCTGCTTACTGATTAATGCCTCAGGGGCATCGATCAGCTCTACTACGACAATATCGTCGTAATAATAGCTGTTATGTTCTGTATGAAATGCCTCAACTACTCTAGCTTGGTACATTTCCTGGTGTGAGGGCGATACCTGGTCGCGACTAAACCGAATACGAACTTCTACTCCCGAAGCGACCTCGTGCTCTAAACTGGCATCGCGAACTACATGGGCACAGGTTAAAATTTTACCTTCTGGTTGAAAAACGAATCCAGTTCCGATAATTCGTTCTTCGGTTCTATGCCAAACCTGAACAGTAAATTCTCTTAGAGAGTTTTTAGTTTTTACGCGACGACCAAATCGCTGGATGATTGGAATGCTTGGCACGATTACCGCTCCCAGGTCAGCTTAACCTTAATGCTGGACTGCACACTGCTCTTAGCAATGAGCACGTCGGCTTCCGCGTCAAAGTCGATGCCAAACTCCATCTCGATCTGATTGGGACGATTTTGCTCTTCAATTGAGTTGATGGTGGCGATCGCGTACTCTGCCATGGAACGGATCGTACCCTTGGCTTTCTCAAGGGCTTGGGCAGATCTCTCAGCTAGAGCTTCAAGGCTAGGCAAGCTGGTTTCTACAACAGCGGACTGTGATTTGAAATCAATCAAAACCTGCGCGGATTGATCTGAAGTAGAAGATTCCACGAGAAGTAACGCTCCCTTGTAATAGTTTCGGGATAACTGCACGAGGCAATTCTATCCAATCAAATAAATTAGATTATATCAATATTAAGCAATGTTGCGCCAGCTATATCAGGCTATAAAGCTTGATATCACTGCCCTCAGCAGCAATCATCTTCGACCTGCTCCAGACTGCCGCCTAGCCAGAGAGAATCGGCTGTTACTTCAATACAGTACTGACAATGATGGTGAGGGTCGCAGTGGCAATTAGCCCAAAGGCCAGATTCACGACCTGGTTTGATGCTTTCTGATAGGCGTCGACACGGACGTTCGTTTGCGCAAGTTCTTGCTTGAGAGCCTCCACATCCGTCGAAAGCCGATCTAACCTTTCCAAAACGGCTTTTTGGAAGCTATCAGATGTATCGCTGGCCTGCATGGGAATCACCCCGATGAACCTTGCTAATGGCTACTCCAGTTATATCCCAAACCTGAGGCAAGTGGGATTCCCAAAATTACGGTCAAAGCGGCAACTGGAGCACAAACTGCGTCAGCCCTGCGCCACTTTCAACCCAGATGCGTCCCCCCAGACAGTTCACTAGCTTCTTCACCAGGGCCAGCCCCAGCCCCGTGCCGCCGCGCTTCCAGGGGTCGCTGTTGTGAATGCGGTAGAAACAGTCAAAGATGCGATCGCGCTCAGCCGCAGGAATTTCGACCCCAGAATTGCTGACGCGAATCTCCAAAAGGGTGGTGGCTCGGGCCGTAATTCGGATCGTTTCACCGGGTGGCGTGTACTTGCAGGCATTGGTAACCAGCTCGGTGAGAATGCGCTGAAAATGGGTTAAGTCGATGGTAACAGGCGGCAGGTCGGTGGGCAGGTCGTGGATCAGGGTGAGCTGGTGCTTCTGGGCCTGTTTGGCAAAGACTTCGAGGCATTGGGGAAGCCAGTATTGCAGCTCAATGGTGACCCGTTCCAGGGGTTCGGCCTGGGCATTGAGGCGGGTGAGGTCGAGCAGGTCGTTGATCAGGGAAATTTCCCGGTGGCTTTCGTCTTTGAGGATTTGAAAGTAGCGCGGTAGGCTGCTGGATGGTAGTGGGGTGGGCGTAGCTTCCTCACTGGACGGTGAGGGCATCAAAACCCTGGAGGGTAGCAAGGCCAAGTACATTGGGGATTATCTGGCAGACTGTATTCGCGATCGCAGCCTCCAACTTTGTAGTACTGGAGAACAGCAGTTCTGCGACCTGGATCAGATTGATACCCGGTCTACCACGCTGGGGCACATTCAGCGAAGTGGCACCCCCTCCTCGGTGGATCGATTGCTAGCGACCGCTTTTGGGGCCAAGGCCGTCAGCCTGATCGCCCAGGGACTCACCAACCGCTTAGTAATCTGGAAGAGCGGACAGGTGCAGTCCATTCCCCTGGATCAGGTGATTCCCACCATTCGCCAGTGCCATCTGGAGGACCGGTGTGCTGGCCCCGTGCAGGCCGATGACTTGATGGTAGAAGTGGCGCGATCGCTCGGTATCTACCTCGGCCCATCCCATCCCATTTCAGCTACCAACGGATCCGCTTCCCCAGAATCGATGGTTCTCGATCCAGCCTTGACAGCGATAGCATTAGCAAACACAGTTGCTTAGGAGTGTGGATTTAGTGTGAAACTTGCTTTGCTGTGAGCCATTGCGCCCTCACCCCAAACCCCTCTCCCAAAGAGGGCGAGGGGCTTTGCATCCGGGGGTCTTACCTGTTTACGAAGATTGGGCGAAACGGTTGCGAATCAGCTCAAACAAGGCCCGCATGCCCATCGCCTCCCCTCCTTCCGGACGACCGGGTAAGCTGCGCAGGTTCCAGGCCATCAGGTCGATGTGAATCCAGGGAATCTCTGGCTGAATGAACTCCCGGAGAAATAGCGCTGCCGTAATCGCCCCTCCATAGGAGCCGCTGGAGATGTTGCAAATGTCGGCTACCTTGCTGTCGAGCATATCTCGATAGGGGTTGTGGAGCGGCAGCTCCCAGAGGGGGTCATCCACCGCCAGACCAGACTGCCTGAGGGCGATCGCCACTTCTGGCTGATTGCAGAAAAAGGCGGGCAGTTCCGTGCCCAAAGCAATGCGGGCGGCTCCGGTGAGGGTGGCACAGTCCACCAGCAAATCGGGCTGTTCGCTGGCGGCTTCCCAAAGGGCATCAGCAAGCACCAGGCGGCCCTCCGCATCCGTGTTGCCTACTTCCACCGAAATGCCTTTGCGGGAGGGCAGCACGTCATAGGGATGAACGGCATTGTCAGAAATGCTGTTTTCCACGGCGGGCACCAGCACCCGCAGGCAGACCGGAAGCTGCATCGCCATAATCATCGAGGCCAGCCCCAGCACCTGGGCCGCACCGCCCATATCTTTTTTCATCAGCTTCATGTTGCTGGCCGATTTAATGTCCAGGCCGCCCGTATCAAAACAGACGCCTTTGCCCACCAGGGTAACTTTGGGCTGGTCGGCATGGCCCCAGCGCAGATCAAGTAGGCGGGGGGGCTGGATGCTGGCGCGGCCTACGGCGTGAACCATAGGGTAGTTCTGGGCCAGTAGCTCCTCACCGACGATCGCCTGGAACGTAGCCTGATGCTGGTGGGCGATCGCCTGGACGGCTTTTTCCAACTGGGCTGGCCCCATGTCCCCGGCGGGGGTGTTTACCAGGTCGCGAACCAGGTAAGTGGCGGCGGTGGCGGCTTCTACGTAAGCCTGATCGGCGGCGGCAGGGCAGCCCAGTTCTGGCAGGGGCGAGTCTTTGGTATCTTTATACTTTTTGAACTGATACTGGCCCAAGCGCCAGCCCAGACACAGGCGGGTGGCGACTTCGGCGGAAACGTCGCTGGCCAGGTGATAGTGACCAGGGGGCAGGGATTGGGCCAGGCTACCCAACAGCCAGGTATCTAGCGGATCGGACTGACCCACGAGCACTTTTGCCAGTCCGCCCTCGACGCTCGGCACCAGGCAAGCGCTGCCAGCCTCACCTTTAAAGCGGGAAACCTGTAGCCAGAGCTGCTCAGGTTCGGGGAGCTGTTTTACGGCATCGGGGGTGACAAGATAAATTGGAGTTGACGCTGCCATCGATACTTCTCTTCAAGTTTTCAATAGTGTCAGCTTTTACTATTGGTCATCCTAGTTCCTATTGGCGTTTCTTGTCGGATCGTCTGCCCATGACTTCCCCGTATCAGGCCCAGGTTGAGCACAATCTCCAGACGCTCAGGCAGGATCTGCCGACCCTGTTTGAGCGAGATATCACCTACGACATTTACACGTCGGATATTTTCTTTAAAGATCCGGTGAACACCTTCAAGTACAAATTCAATTACCGCATCATCTTCTGGACGCTGCGGTTCCATGGGCGACTGTTCTTCACAGAGCTATTTTTTGACCTGCATGACGTGCGGCAGGCCGAGGAGCGGTTCATTCTCGCAGACTGGACGGTGCGGGGAACGCTACGGGTGCCCTGGCGAGCCAAAATTTTTTTCAACGGCCAGTCGAGCTACCGACTCAACGCCGCTGGCCTGATTGATGAACATATCGATACCTGGGATCGGCCCCCTGGCGAAATTCTCAAACAGTTCTTCCGATCGCCCTAAGAAGCTACCCGGACGCCCATGGTGTTCTGGAAGGCGGGACGCCCAGTAATGCAGGTGAGATAGCTGGCGATCGCCGGATAATCCGTATAGTCCTGCTTCACCATCATCGTGGCGTAGACGAGGTAAGAGCCGACAGCCACATCTGCCACGCTGAACTCGTCCCCGGCAATAAAGGACTGGGATGCCAGCAGGGAATCGAGCGCCCCCAGCAGCCGTGGGGCTTCTCGCTCGCGGTTCGCCTCAACAAACAGGCCGGGGCCGAGAGTAGCGTTGGCAAACAGCACCCACTGTGCCCAGACAGCCCTCTGAGCAGCAGTGGCTTCTGGCTGGGCATAGGCGTCCGCCAGGTAGAAGAGAATGGCCCCCGACTCCCACAGCTTCAGGTCGCCATCCTCCAGGGCAGGCACTTTGCCGAAGGGGTTAATCGCCAGGAACGGCGGCTGTCGCTGCTCCCCTGCCTGCAGGTCGAGGACAACATCTTCGTAGGGCACCCCCAGCTCCTGGAGATACCACTGCACCAGGGTGGCGCGGCTCCGTTGGGCACCGTAGAGTTTCAGCATGGTCAGCTCCTCGTCAGTCGTTAAACAAAATGATTTCTTGGGAGCGTGCGCCCCCGTAAGTTGGAATTAATTGTGCTTGAGCACTTATGGCGTTACGCTTTCGCGTTAGGACATTCAAGAGGTGTAGAACCCGTCCACACTCAAACCTTAGCCCGTAGGGCTATAATGGCGCTGCTAAAGGGTTTTGTGGGTGTATTCGTGCTGCCGGACGTTGTCTTCGGTTTTGACGATGCGCTCTGAGTTAAGAATGCGCTTGCGCTCCAGGGAAAAGTTAAAGTCCCGATGCAGGGTGCCCTGGGGCAGGGCGGTCTGCACGCTGGGCTTGGAGCGATAGGTGCGGGCAGCGGCGATCGCCCGTTCCTCAAATTGGTCGCAAACCTGGGTGGTGGCGGGAAACTCAGGGGGAATCTGCACGCCGCGATCGCCCAGAATGGCCCCAATGGTCGTAGCGTAGGCCAGGTTGTAGGAGGTGGCGGTGCCTTGCAGCAGGGTTTCCAGGGTGGCCGAGGGGATCGGCTCCATTACCTGAACTTCATGAATTTCACCGTCTTCCTTCAAAAAGCAGTGGGCCAGCCCGACAACGAGGTAGTCGTCAGCGGATAGGTCAGGGGCGGTGGCGAGGGAGGTTGCATGGGTCATGGTGAAAACTCTGGAATGGACTGATCCTTGCCAATCTTATCGTGGTCTGGCGATCGGCCTGGAAGCGATCGCCAGACTGTAACAGACCTGTCATAAATACTGACAGTTGGTTACGCACCCACGGGATTCATACGTTTTAGCCATGCGAGTGCTTATTAAGCCTTTACACGTCATCCGTAGTCCTACGGAAACGGCCCGAAGGTGGCAATTGCCCTGAAACCCCGATGTAAAGTAGGGCGACCGCTCCTCCGGAAAGAATTCACAATTTCGGGCCTCGGCCTATTTCAGTAGTTTCAACCTCGAATTGCAGGAGGAAAAACCCGTATTAAATAAACTCAGGAGTGCATTTATCAAGCTAGCAATAAAGGCTTCCAGTTACATAGATCACTATCAGAAACCGCGAATTCCGTTTAGCGATAGTTTGAGAGGATGAGGATGGATACGCACTCTAGCAACCCCTACCGCCCCACACCCCGCTTTCATCAACCTAAAGCATCAATTCTAAGCAAGCCTGCAGCTTCCTTGGAAAAATCGAGTCAATCTGAAACAATTTCCATCGGGCAGGGCGGCGCGCCTCCTTCCCAGGTACCCTCCCAGGGGCGAGAGCTTCAGGCCAACTTGAGGCAGCAGGCGCTAGCGGAGGCACGGCATGGTAACCATGCTGATGCGATCGCCCTTTTTAGCAAGCTGCTGGAGCAAAACCCACACAGCGCCACCGATTACAACAACCGGGGACTGGTTTATTTCCAGTGCCGCCAGCTTGAGCAGGCGATCGCCGACTACAACCGGGCCATTGAACTCAACCCCAATCTAGACAGCGTCTACAACAATCGAGCCAACTACTATGCCCACCAGGGGCAGCTCCTCCAGGCCATTCTGGACTATGACGCCGCCATTGACCTGAATCCGCAAAATGTGCGCGCCTGGATTAATCAGGGAATTACCTTCCGCGACCTGCAAATGCACGACCGGGCGCTAGAGTGCTTTGACGCCGCTTTGAACTTTGGCCGCCTCGAAGGCCACATCTATGCTGAGCGAGGCCGCACGTACCACCTTCGGGGCGACTGGAACTGTGCGATCGCCGATTATTACCGGGCTATGAACAGCCTACCCACAGTTGAAGACCCAGGTAATGCTCGCTCCATGAGGCTGCGGCAACAGGTTGGCGGCTGGCTCAACGAGTTACTCAGCCCCCTCGGCAACTGATATTAACGACGGGGCTAAGAACTCGGCAGTAGTTATGGAACAGTTGATTGAACAGTGGCTATTCGATGGTGATGGACTGGGGGCCGCTGCCATTGCCAGTGTTTGGGCCTAGCTGGGCCGGGGTGGCATCGGTGCGGATGCCTGCTCGCTGATCAAGCCAGCTTTTGACCGGATCGTCACTTAAGCTCAGCCGCAGCACCCCTGAAAAGAACCCACCCAAGAAGGCAATTGGGTGGCTGCCCATCTCGTTGAGTAGTGGCGATAGTTCATCCATAGATGGCTCTCCCGTGAGCGATACAACTCGCCTTTAGTATAGCGACATTGGCCCTATGGAGAACTTGGCTCTGGGGCATCTGCGGTGGCAGGACCGTCCCCTTCTCCTGGGGCTGTTTGAGAACCGCGCAGCGTGAGCCACCGGGTCAGGATATGGGACAGTAACCCCATTGGTCCGGCAAAAAGCGCCAGCACCAGCGAGTGAACGGTGAAGATGCGGTTTTGCTGCCCATCCCAATAAATCCAGCGCCCCACAAATAAATCTATGACGAGAAAATGCACCCAGCCTGTTGCGGCAATGTGTTCATCAGCAAATAGACGGGCAACGTCAGCCAACTGGTTGCTGGAAAATGCTTCCAAGGATTCAGGCGTGATCCCTGTTACAAACAGGTAGACGTAGAGGACAGCGAGGGCAACAAATGGCAGAAACGAAGCCATTACGGTACGGGTCACGCCCCAGTTGGGCAAAAATACCATCAAGACCCAGAAGGGGAGCACAAACAGGTTGGCTCCGTTATACAGTAGCTCCAACGGCAGTTCTAGAGACATGGCGCTTAGTAAGATAGAACAACGGCAGTTTTGACTTCATTTTGGCTTTATTTAAGAACGCGAAACAAGAACGTGAAGCAATTCGTGCTCCTCAAGACTACAGCTCTACGGGCTTAGAGTTAGTGAGCGCATCCTCCGCGCTACCGAGAGTTCACCCGTTTAAGGTGTAAGGCGATTTCCAGGAAAGACCATACCGCCTGTAGGGTGCCGTATAGCCCAAGGGCATGGCTATCGCTAAAGCGAAGCGTAACGCACCGTGGGCTGGTAATT
>JAYKGU010000074.1:0-5411 GCA_035285585.1 Synechococcales cyanobacterium | reverse complement strand
GGCCGTTCGGGAGGCGATCGCCCATCCTCGCTCACTAGATCAAAGCCTGGTGGCTGCTGGGCGTGCCCGCGACTGCCTGGATAAACTGGTGGGCTACAAAGGCAGTCGCCACGTGGTATGGCCCCTCAATAACGGTGCGAAGTCCATGGGGCGGGTGCAAAGTGCGACACTACATCTGCTGTGCCTGCGGGAGCGGGAGATCCAAACCTTTGTTCCCCAGGATTACTGGAGCGTTTGGGTGACCTACCAGGAAGGTTTCAAAGCTTTCTACCGCAGCAGCCCCCAGACCCAGAAACGCCCGGCCAAAAATGCGACGAAAGATACTGCCGCTGAAGACGGGGTAGAGGGTAATACCGACAAAGAATCGGAGCGGATTACCACCCAGGAGCGGGCGGATCAGCTAGTGGCGATCGCCCGTTCCTTTCCCCACCAGGTGCTCCAGGTGGAAGGCAAGCAGGTCAACCAGTCGCCGCCGCCGCCGTTTGTCACCTCTACCCTGCAGCAGGCGGCAGGTTCTAAGCTTCACCTGAATCCCGAAAGCACCATGAAGGTGGCCCAGTCCCTCTACGAGAAAGGGCACATCACCTACATGCGTACAGATTCGGTAGTGCTGGCGGCTCCGTTCTGCGAGGCAGTCCGCCAGTATCTACAGCAGCACGATCCCACCAACTTGCCCGCTAAAGCTACCCAGCACCGGGCGGTTAAAGGATCCCAGGAGGCCCATGAGGCCATTCGCGCCTCCGTTGTCAACCGGCTGCCGTCCCAGCTTCAGGCCACCCTCTCTGGAGATGAAGCCCGCCTGTATGAGCTGATCTGGAACCGGGCGATCGCCTCCCAATGTGCCCCGGCCCGCCTTCGCAAAACGCGGGTCGTTACCCAGTCGGGGGAGGCCTACTGGGAAGCGCGGGGGCAGGTACTGGAATTTGCGGGCTACACCCGCTACTGGAACAACATCAGCGCTGATTCGGTGCTTCCACCGCTCACTGCAGGACAATCCGTCGATCTGCAGCAGGCCCAGGCAGACCAAAAGCAAACCCAGCCGCCCCCCCGCTACAGTGAACCCAAGCTGATTAAACTTATGGAACAAAAGGGCATTGGGCGTCCCAGCACCTATGCCCCTACCCTGAAAACACTGCGACAGCGGGAGTACGTCAAGCTCGTTCAGGGTAAGCTGATTCCCACTCCGCTGGGTTTGGAGTTAGACAGCGCTCTGGAAAAGCTGCTGCCCGATCTGATTCAACCCGACTTCACGGCTCAGATGGAGCAGGCTCTGGATGCGATCGCCACAGGGCAGCAGGAGTGGCAAGCCTATCTCATCAACTGGCATCAAAGCTATTTTGCTCCAGCCCTGCGTCAGGCTCAGACCATGCTGCAAACCCAGATAATTGCTACTGGGGGCGATCGCCCTCCCAAAGCCGGTTCCCAGCCTGTATCCCAGGCGAAATCACCGCCCCAGGCAAAGTCAGCTACCCCGTCAAAAAACTCCTCGTCCAAAACACTTTCCAAAATCAAGTGCCCAAACTGTGGCCAGTTGATGAGTAAGGTTCCTTCCCGCTCGCCCAAGCTCAAGGCCAAACATTTCCTCAAGTGCCCGGACGCTGGCTGTGGCGCAGTCATGTTCTGGAATGCCACAGCAAAACGCTATGAGCTTCCCTATGCAAAACGCGCTCTTAACCCAGACGCCTTTACAGACCATCCCTGTCCCGTCTGCGGTGCCCTGCTGGAGCGCTACACCTACACCAAAGAGGGCCAGGAGAAAGTAATGCTGCGCTGCTCCCTCGTAGAGAACCGGCGGGACAAATGCCAGGAGGTCGCTTTCTTTCAAAGCAAAGGCGAATTCTGGTCACCCAAATTTGGCACCCTTCCCAGCAGCAATCTATCTCAAAAGCCTACTTAGGAGATTTCGGAAAATGATCCGACCGAACGACGTAGGGGCAAATGACCATTTGCTCCTACCAACCGTTCAACCGAAGGTAAATTTTTTCCTGAAAATCTCCTGAATCGTCTATCGGTGGTTCTGTTGGCGCGACGGCTCGTTTAATTCAGTTACCCAAATCTGAAGTGAGTGCATACATCACTCAAGATTTCGTCCTGGCATTCATCCTCGCCGTTATTTTGAGTGCGATATCTGTCATAAGCCTCTCCAGAAAGTCAGATTCGCAGACCTTTGTTTCTGTAGAGGACTTTTGGGGAGGCTTATAGCGTTACGCTTTCGCGTTAGGACACTTAAGAGGTGTGGAACCCCCGCGACGCGGGGGTTCCACACTCAAACCTTAGCCCGGAGGGCTATATTGATAGGATTTTTTGTTGGGTATGCAGGCACAACCTTTTTCGATGAATTGTTTAATCAAGCTTTTCAAGAAGCCGAATTAAAGTGAACGATTCAAAACTCTCGGCGCGAGAAGATTAGGGTGGCGATCGCCAGCAGCAGCGCAATATAAACTACCCCGTAAACCGCATGGCTGAACAGCTCCAGGCCAGAGGGCAGCAGCTCGGTGCCGTAAACCGCCTGGTTTCTCAAATTGAGGCGGGAAAGGTCAGGCAGGATCAGGTAAAACCCCTCCGTTAGCCGCTGGAGGCCGGGATTTTCCGTGAGTCTGCCCAGCGCCACAATGTCGCGGCTGAGCTGCCCCATGAGGTAAACCGCCACTGTTAGCACCGTGGCCAGCAGGGAACTGGTAAACACGCCAAAGAGAATCGCCACCGCCGTAATCAGGGACAGCTCCAGCAGGGTGTAGATGGCGGCGATGATCAAGCTGCCCGTGGGAGCGGCCACCTGATTCAGGGCCAGCACCACCAGGTCGATGACCGTCATCACCGTCACCAGCACCGCCAGTACCGCCGTCAGGCCCAGGTGTTTGCCTACAATAAACTCTCCCCGACTGATGGGCTTGGCAATCATCACAAAGACAGTCCGTTTTTCGATTTCCTTGTTCACCAGCCCCGTACCAATGAAGATGGCGGTCACCAGGCCAGTGAGGGCGATCGCCGCCAGCCCCACATCCAGTAGAATCTTGTCCTGGGTATTGGCCGCCACCTGGGGCAACAGGGCCGCCGCCGCTACGAGAACAATCGCAAACACGCCGATTAAATAGAGGATGCGATCGCGAATCACCTCACGAAACACGTTGCTGGCAATCACAAACACGCGACCTGGGTTCATGGTTTCGTCCGCCTGATGAAATCTTAAAAAGGGCCTTCAAAAACTTTATTATGCCCACTGCCCGTCTCCAAAGCTCAAGTCCCCCTGCTGTTCAAATCCTTTCAGCAAACGTTTCCAGAACCGAGGAAAGAACGTGGCGCTCAGGAAAAATATCGTCGGAGCCGAACCGTTTCGTCTGAGCAGGCGATCCGGCTCCGTTTGGCCGTTGGGGAAGCTCGATTAGCCGGAATCTCATCCACTGGAATCTCATCTACTGGGATTTCATCAATGGGTACACCGCCAACCGGAACGTTTTCTGGCGGAATGCCGCCGCTGGCCTGCCAGAGCCTGGGGGCGTCAGCCTGGCTCTGGAAATTGGCGTTCACAGCCTCACACCGCAGATCCAGGGCATAGAAGCTGTCTCCTTCATCTTCTGGAACAACAACGGTGGGGTCAGCGGGGGGAGCGGCTAACAGCAGCAGGCTGAAGGTCGTCGTCAGGTCGGTCGGTGGCCCTGGCACAATGGTGAGATCCCAGATGGGAGAAGCGTCTTCCCGCCGCAGGGCTGCGTCAAAATCTTGATTTAGGGAACGGAGATGGGCGTCGGGATTGGCCAGCCAGCGGCGAATTTCCGGCACCGTTAGCGGTTCAAGCTGGTTGGCGACCACTGTCTTGGCAATGTTCAGCACCTCTGGCGGCGAACCAAACTGGCTCACAAACGTCCCCGACTCCAGAGGAACGGCCCGCAGGACGGGATAATCCCGAAGCCAGTCCTGTACCAAAAAATAGAAGCTTGTCCAGCAGCTCAGTAACGCGCTTACGAGCAAGATCAGGAGATACTTTTGGCGATCGCCCACTTCCGGCATTTTCGCCCCGGCCTTGGCATCCAGCACCCGAGGCGCGATGTAGTAGATGGCCGATATTAAGAACCAGCCAGAGAGAGCCAGGGGACGCGTCTCCTCATTCCAGATTTCAAAGGCAAAAGCCGAAGTAATCGCCCCTGCTGCCCAGGCTGCAGGTCGCAGTTCCACTTCAAGAAAGGGCGTTTTATATTTAGACTTCGACAGCAGCCAGCCCACGGCCATGGTCAAAAATATCCACCCCATGGTGAACAGGGCGTACTTTGCAGGCGAGGTTTCTACAACGGGATCACCCTCTGGATTGAGCTGCTGAAACAGGGGCGAGTCGCTCGTCAACAGCGCCATCACCCAGGAAAATAGGCTCAAAAACAGTAGGGTTTGCCATGAGAGAGCCTGGTCTGGCCTGATGACCGTCCAGACTTTCTTACGGCTATCGTCAATAAAGGTGGAGCTGCGACGCAGGAAGTCGAAAAAGGCATTCATATCAAAATGTCCCTCGGCTTGCCACCTGCAGCGCTACTAAAACCGCCACAATAGCCGTGTAGCTGGCGGCATTGGCAACCAGAATGGCATAGAGCGGTTCTGCCTCATTCGTCCGGTCGGTACTGGGAGCATTGATTCCAGGCCCCAATCGGCTGGCCTTGATGTATTTCGGCAACCGCCGCTGCTGCGTGTATTTTGATTCTATCTCTTCCCGCTCTTGCCGCAGGCGCTGAAGCTGAAGAAAGCCAATCAGCTCCACGAACACGGTGATAAAAAATGTAAAAAAACCGGCGGTTACCAGCCAGGAAAACAGATCGGGAGACCAGCGGTCGAAAAAAATGAAGTTAATTAGCTCCAGCTTAATGGCGGGCAGGAGGGGGATGCCGCCTGCCACCACAAAAAAAATCAGCCAGCCAATCAGCGTTGACCAGAGATTGATCGATGCCGAGTATTCAATGCTCTTGCGCGGCGGATACTTGAGCTGCTGGCGCAGAACCATCGCCTCAATGGCGATCGCCAACAGCAACAACAGCGCCTGGTTCACAATCAGCCGGAACGGGAGAACAACGGTTTGCATCAGAAGCAGCAGTGAGAGTTTTTTTAAGTTAAGTAAAACTGCATTGAAAAACGAAGGTTAGAAAACCGGGGGAGCGGCTTGAGAGCTGATTGGCAATCAGCTTTGCGGGAGAGCAAAACTCAAAACTTAACTTTATTGTCCCTACTTATGGCAGAATCTGTCGCGATCGCCATTGATCGAACGTCCATTCCTCGCCATAATGGAACAGGCTCTAGATGTGGAGTCTCAAACGCAGCTTTGCGCCACCCAAACGCTACATCCATCCACTCCCCCCCCACCCCCCCCCTCCCCCCCCCCCCCAGACAAACACCCGCCCTTGCCCTAGCCACCCACAATACCCGTCGGGGCG
>JAYKGU010000073.1:0-37461 GCA_035285585.1 Synechococcales cyanobacterium | reverse complement strand
AGAACGGCTGGCTGCCCCGCCCTTCCTGGTTTGAACAGATGGAAGGCTGGTCGGGATCGGTATATTTGCCCTGGGAGCGCTGGCTCATGGGCCATCCCCGCTGCCGTGCCGTTTTTCCCCGCGACGCCTTCACGGCCAGGATTCTACAGCGCTGGGCCATTCCCACCTATGACCTGGGAAACCCCATGATGGATGGCCTGGAACCGACTGGACAGCTCCCGCTCCTGCCCCCCGCCGATCCCACGCTCCCATCCCTGACCCTGCTGCTGTTGCCCGGTTCTCGTGCCCCCGAGGCCTATGCCAACTGGCGGCTGATCCTCCAGGCGGTGGCTTCGGTGCAGCAACATCTTCACGGGCGATCGCTCCGATTTTTAGCGGCGATCGCCCCCGGCCTCGATCTCACGGTTCTGCAGCAGGATCTCCAGACGGTCCAGTGGCAGCCTGGGAATGACTCAGGTTCAGGACATCCCGATGCGTCGGTACGTCCAACCTCCAACTCTTCGCTAATCTTTACTGCTGGCACAGCGTCCCTGGTGCTGACTCAGGCCCATTTCAGCGATTGCCTGCACTATGCAGATGTGGCGATCGCCCTGGCCGGTACCGCCACCGAACAGATGGTGGGCCTGGGCAAACCCGTGGTGACTTTCCCTGGCGGTGGTCCCCAATTCACCCCTGCCTTTGCCGAAACCCAGACCCGCCTGCTGGGGCCATCGGTCGTGATGGTTTCCCATCCCCAGCAGGTAGGGGACGCGATCGCCTCCCTGATCAACGACCCCGAGCGACTCCAGCAAATTGCGCAAAACGGGCGATCGCGCCTGGGACAACCGGGTGCAGCCGGACGTATTGCCCAATGCCTCTTACAGCAGTTCATTTAATTTTGGGAAGTAAAGTCTCGCTTAGCGTACCGCTATCCGCTGAATCAGGGTGGTATCCGATGGGTGGGGCGAGGGTAACCCGGTCTCGCGCACCGACTCAACTTTGCCGACGGGCGAATTTCCCTGCGATAGGGAAGGAACCTGGGGGGTCGGTTGGGGCAAACTCACTACGGGCAGGGCAATTTCAACGGTAGTGCCGTGTCCCAGGCCAACGCTGGTGAGGCGAATGTATCCGCCCATTAGCTCAATCAGGTTGCGGGAAATGGCCAGCCCCAAGCCTGTGCCTTCAAACTTGCGGGTTGTGCTACCGTCGACCATCACGAAGGGATGAAACAGCTTGTGCTGCTGCGCCGGGTCAATGCCAATTCCCGTGTCTTGGATAGAAATCACAATCCAGGAAGGTGGGGTCGAGCCGTTTTGTTGACCGTGGTGAGAAGTCAGCCCCGCATTAGACCGAGACTTGCTGTGGCTCATCACAAACAAGGTGGGATCGATTTTTGGCTCTAGCCGGGTGTCGATGGTGATGCCCCCCTGATCGGTGAACTTAATGGCGTTGTAAATGATGTTGAGGAAAACCTGCTTCAGTTTGGCGTGGTCGGCCTGGACAATGGCCTGATGCAGTTCGTTGGCCGTCAGCCACAGGCCTTTCTGGTGAGCTTCAACGGTTTGGAGGGCAATTACGTCTCGCAAAACCTGCTCCAGATCAACTTCCTCCAGGCAGAGAGACAGCGTTCCGGCCTCAATTTTGGCAATGTCCAGCAGATCGTTGATGATTTTCAGGAGGTGAATGGCAGCTTCATCGGCTCGATCGAGGAACTCCAGCTCTTCCTCACGGCTGTCGCAACAATCGTCTTTCACTAACCGAATGCAGCCAATGATGGCGTTCAGGGGGGTTCGCAGCTCGTGGGAGGTGTTGGCTAAAAATTCGCTCTTCAGCTGATTGGCGGTTTCAGCCTCTTGCCAGGCCGACTCCAGTTCCTGTGCCCGCTCCTCTAAATGCTGCACCATCGTATCGAGCACGTCGGCGAGCTGATTCAGTTCACGGACCCGGAAGTTTCGGGGGGCGTCTTTCAGGTGACGCTCGTGGATCTGCCGCGCATACTCTCCCAGCCGCTCAATGGGGCGGGCCAGGTCGCGGGACATGTAGAGCATGGCGATCAGGTGGGCAATCAGCAGGCCCCCGGTGAGCACCATGAGGATACGCTTAATTTCTTCTAGCCCGTGGAGGGCGTTATCGACCTGGGTGACGGCAAACACCACCCAGGTTTGATCCTGGGTGGGGCTGATGGAGACATGGGCAGAACTGTAACCAGCCAGCCACTCGCTGCCATCGCCGGAAAAATTGAACAGGTGGCGCACATCCTGCTCACCCCGCAAAGCACTTTTGATAATGCTACGGAAGCGATCGCCATCTTCCCGGTCGTAGACGTTTTGGCCGACCCAACTGGCGATGGGATGGGCCAGAACGGTACCGGATTCATCAATAACCACGGTGTAACCCAGCAGGGAGCCTGGCTCACCGCTTTCTAGCTGGGTAAACTTTGCCCGCACCGCCAGCAGGTATTGGAGCTGATCGTCAGCATTGTAGACGGGGGTACTCAGCACCAGGTTGAGTTGGCTCCGCAGGGCAGGCTGATCATCAGGTTGGGGTGCTGAATGGACGGAAAGGGACTGGATAAAAAATCGGCTATCGGTAAGCAGGCTGCGGTCTTGGGGCCACAGTTGGTTAAGTTCGGACATGAGGGTTGTGGCGGTGGCCCCTTCCTCGCAGGATTCGCTGATGGGCTGCTTGGTCTGCCAGTCAATGAGCTGCAGGCAGTAGGCGTTGGTTGGCAACTGCATGGCAAGCTGCTCTAAAAAAGCCCGCGCCTCTTCGGGGGTGCCAGAACGCAGGGCCATGGTTTCGCTGGCTGCCACCAGGTTGCTCTGCAGGGCACGCACAGAAGTTTCGATGTTCTCAGCTTTACGGACGGCGCTCTCCGTCAAGTTCTGTCGGGCTGTGTATAACAGAGTTGTCCGAGCCTTCCGATAGGCAACTGCTACACCAATCAAGAGGATGGGCACGCTGATGATCAAAATGCGCAGGAGCAGGATGCGTCTGAAGGACGGTTGTCTTGATAGCTTCATAAGCAGACTCGGACGGAGGAGCAGGTCTCGGCGCTAAAAGTCGATTTGCATGAACTGGATTAGGTTAAACCGCATCAGGGTCTAATTTTAGAGTAGTATCCAGCTATCCAAAGTGGGGAAATTCACGGCCCCATGCTCCAACTTTTTAGACCCTCTTCACACAGTCGGGGATAGAGATGAAGGAGCAATAATAGAACTCAAGGTACCACGCCCAAGCGCTTGCACCGAGACCCCAAATTCGTAATCCTGCTAGATGCTGATGGTAAATCAACCGAAGCCCCAATATTCGCTTGCCTGGATCAACCGCGTGGCCGATGTGCCGCAAGACCAATGGGATGCCCTGGCATTGCCCCTGGAGACTCCGTTTTTTGAATGGGCCTGGCTCCATAATCTGGAATCTTCGGGGAGCGCAACCGCCCAGGCGGGCTGGCAGCCGACCCACCTGACCGTCTGGCGCGATCGCACCTTAATCGCCATTGCTCCACTGTACGTCAAGGGCCACAGCTATGGCGAGTTTGTCTTTGACCACCAGTGGGCTGACCTGGCCTATCGCTTAGGAATTGAGTATTACCCCAAACTCCTGGGGATGTCACCTTTTACCCCTGCGGAAGGATATCGATTTCTGATTGCCCCTGGTGAGGACGAATATACGCTGACGGCACTGATGGTGCAAGCGATCGATCACTTCTGCGATCGCCACGGTATTTCTGGCTGCAATTTTCTCTATGTGGATCCGGATTGGCGCACCTTCATGGAGCAGTTTGGTTTTGTGAGCTGGCTCCACCACAGCTATGTCTGGCAAAACGAGGGCTTCCAGTCCTTCGATGACTATCTCTCGATTTTCAACGCCAACCAGCGGCGCAACATTAAGCGCGAACGGCAGGCGATCGCCAAGGCAGGGTTGCAAATGACCGTCCTTACGGGGGATGACATTCCCAAGGCGCTGTTTTCCCAAATGTATGCCTTCTACAGCGACACCTGCGACAAGTTCGGCTGGTGGGGCAGCAAATATCTAACCCGTCGCTTCTTCGAGCAGCTCCATGCTGATTACCGGCACCGGGTGGTTTTCGTGGCTGCCTACAGTGAGGCGAATGCCCACAAGCCAATTGGCATGTCGTTTTGTTTGACTAAAGGCGATCAGCTCTATGGTCGCTACTGGGGATCGGCCAAAGAGATTGACTGCCTGCACTTCAATGCCTGCTACTACAGCCCCATCGAGTGGGCGATCGCCCAGGGCATCCAACGATTTGATCCGGGGGCGGGCGGACGACACAAAAAGCGCCGTGGTTTTCCGGCGGCCCCCAATCACAGTCTGCACCGCTTCTACGACGATCGCCTCAGCCGCATCCTCACCCACTACATCGGTGAGGTCAACGAAATGGAGGCGCGAGAAATCGAGGCAATTAATCAAGATCTGCCCCTTAAGCAAGCGTCGCAGTAGGAGGCGTGAGGCTACGGGCAGGTAGTGGCGGCGGCCAGGTTGGGGGGATTGCCTGGATACCCTTCACAGAGGATGCTGACGGAGGTGGTGCTGCCATCCCCAGCCGTTCCCAGCCAGACTTTGCCCGCAAAGCCGCGCATGGTGCCACTTAAAGGTTGGGCTTCCGTCAGGGCAGGTGCGCCGGGGGAGGCACTGGTGGGGGCTGAGGTGTAGGAGTAGTAAACCGAGCCGGACAGCCCCAGCTCTAAGTCTGCTAAGGTGCCAAACTGCTGATGTTCGAGATAGTACGACTGCTGGCTGCGGTTGATGGTGCTAACGTAGGTTCTCGCCTCCGATTCTTTGGAACGATTGGCGAATTGGAGCATGGAAGGAATTGCCAGAGCGGAGAGCACCGTCAAAAAGAACACGACAACCAACAGTTCAATTAGCGTGAAGCCAGCTTCATCAACTTGCGGGCAAACCTGTTGCCGCAGCCACTTTTGCTTCATGTCAGTAATCATTGGGAGCCTGCCTCTGTCTACCGAAGTAGAGTGAATAAGCGAAAAACAGCGGTTTTTTGAAGGCGTTGCCAGTGCCTTCAGGGGAACTTGTGAAACTTTCACAGCGGGTAGCGGTCATTAAGAAAAAGCCGCTACGCCATCGGCTGAGAGCACCCTGCGAAGTTAGGGAATGGCAACCCGGAGAGAACCGGTTGGCCTCAGTCTCTGTGGTTCCACAGATATTAGTCTGCCTATTCACTCTACTGATGCAGGAATTACGATCCGGAGCTTTACTTAATCTTTATGCAGCGATTATGTTTGCGTGAATAGATCACATAGACATACTGCATTTGTCTACGTGTATATACGCAGGCTGCGGAAATCTGTTGAGTGGTCAAAACTTTTTTGCAGTGTGGTGCGTGGGGTCAAACTCGAATCGCCGATTAAAATCGGTAACCCCATAGAGGTTGAAGCTGATGGTCGGTTCCTCCCCCATGGCTTCGACGCTATGGATCGCATCTGGCAGGAAGCCAATGATGTCACCGGGAACCAGCACCTGTTCACTAACGGATGCGATGCGGTCAGGGTGGTCAGCGGTGGGCGATCGCCGCCAGAAGGTATTTTTCTCCTGCCCGTGGATCAGGGCCACTACTCCCCAGGTGGCGTGGTTGTGAACCGTTGAGCGGTAGCCCGGCAGCCAGGACACCATCTGCACCGTGAGGGGAAAATTTGGTTCTCGATAGAGCATCTTCACGTTCCACCCGGTTTGCGGGGAAGGCATCTGATACTCCAACTGGAGCCAGTCGGAACTGGTGAGGAGCGATCGCACCATCGGCATAATTTGCTGCAGCCGCAGGGCATCATCGGGTTCCTGCGCCAGAATATCTTCCAGGTTAGTAAGGAAGCGGTAAAGGCGGTAGGGATGGAGGGGCGGCGTGAAGGGATCGGGAAATAGACCCTGAATTTTGCCGCTGTTTGTTATCAGGAAGTCCTGACAATCGGCCAGATCAATGTGACTCAGATCATTTGCAACTGAATCATTCGCAACTGGGGGCGAAATAAGAGAGGGCGAATGGGGAGGATCCTCTGGCAATGACACAGAAATAACTCCTGTAAGTAGAACTGCATTGAAAAACGAAGGTTAGAAAACCGGGGCGCTCCCCCGGTTTTCTAACATGAATTTAATTATGCTGACCTACTTAAGCGGTGGGAAGCTGGTAGCAAATAATACGTTTAACAACCGTACAGCAAACGCAGGTCAGAACATTTGTAACGGACAAGTGGGAAGGGCAGTTGTGAATAATTTACCAGACAACCTTCAACGTTCTCTCCATGCCAATCATCCGCAAGGAGTAGGGTCAAAATGTTGAGTGATCTATTTGCTTGACTGGAGAATTTAGGAGTGATATACAGATAGGAAAATTCGGTCTGTTGAAGGAGCTTCCTTAAGCTTATTGCCGTCAGGTTGCCGTTTGAGATCACTTTTTTTCAGTTAAGTGTCGGTCATAAATAAAGCGATCGGGGTGCCCAACCTGCCGGGGCGTATCCCGCCGATAGCTTCGCTTATTTGTGGCGACCTGCTTACCATCGGGCTGCTGTTTGGCATCTTTACTTTTTGGTGGTCTCGGTTACCGAGCACCGTTTGCTGATATTCAGGGATTCGCATCAGGTTTCGGGTTAGAATTGCTACCTTTTGCATAGTTGTCAAACCGTCAGGTTGCTGTAGAAATAGGAGATTCATCTCCGTTAGGCTATAGATGTAGATAAGGGTGTGCCGATTACCATACTGAGCTGGGCTTTGAGCGATCGCCCAGCCAGGATCCAGCCGCGAGGCGCTATCTATCCAGGTACCTGGTTCCCATACGTTCAGATAGACTCTTGCAAAGCGAATAAAACCAGGCGAACACCAACGAGAACTAAAACAAAAACAAAATAGTTAGATCCAACCAGAACTCAGTCTGTTCCAGTTGGCAACTGCCAATTGATCTTTTGGCCTATTAAAATCCGTTTTTAGGGCCAGGAATTCTACGCTTTTACCATGAAGGATCTGTTGCAAAGACCTAACCTTTCAGGTTCTTTTTATGAACACAACTCAAGCCTTTGCCCCCACTGCGATTGAGTGTCCCAAGTGTGGAAAACATACCGTTGTTTTGCATGCACCTGACCTCTATCAGTGCCTCAACTGTGATTTCCGGCGTGATCTATCTAAAGACAACGGAGATTCTTCTAAAGAAAAAGACAAGGAAAAAGAGAAAGAACAACCAAATGCTCTGCTGGCGATCGCATTAGCGATTGCGACGCTTTTGCTGCTGCTATAGCTAAAAAAGCTCCCAACTATCCACCATAGCGAACCACATAGCCCGATCTATCGGGATTGTATCTTCCGGCAGATAACCTCTATGAAATTCTCCGTTTAAGTATGGGTAGCAGCTTAAACGAGGTTTCTTATGATGAGCGAGCGCAACTGTGCTCTGATTTTGGGCACGATTTTTCTGGCCTTGGGGATCGCTGGATTTTTGCCGTCCCTGATGACTTTGCCGACTTCCGGACTGGAGTCTCAGATAGCACCCAGTGTTCCCCAGCCCTATTCCCAGGGGTTTGGATATCTGTTTGGGTTGTTTCCCGTTAATTTAATGCACAATCTGGTGCATTTGTCGGTGGGCTTGTTTGGTATTGCCGCCTCCACCAGTTTGGGAGGTGCCCGTATTTTTAACCGCTTCTTTGCGATCGCCTACCTGCCTCTGGCCATCATGGGTCTGCTGCCGCTGTCGCGGACGTTGTTCGGCTACATGCCTATTTTTGGCAATAACGTCTGGTTCAATGCCCTGGCAGGGGTCGCCGCCGCCTATTTCGGCTTCGTCAGACCTGCTCAGACTCCCCGGTTAGAAGCCTAAATGGGCAAGGGTTTTAGGCTGCCAGTTTCAGATTTTGATCCAGTTCTTGAGATCAATCATTTAGTTTTGTTAGTCGTCGTATTGAGGTGGTTATGACATCTTCCAGGGAAAGAGTTATTCCGACTGGCGCAAGTTCCGGGCCTCCCCGTAGCCAAGCGGTGATCAAACCCGCCGGTCGGCCAGAAAATGGCAATCTGGCGACGCCAATCAACTCATCGGGGTTTACCGAGCGGTTCTTCAGCATCTTACCCGCCTATCGGCAGGGGCTGTCCCCCGTCCGTCGAGGGCTGGAAGTGGGTCTGATGCACGGACTGATCGTCTATGTGCCGTTTGCCAAACTGGGGCCGCTGCGGGACACCGCGAACGCGAACCTGGCGGGATTACTCTCGGCTGTTGGCCTGACGGTTATCTTAACAACGGCCATCTACCTGTATGGTCTCAGCAACCCCCCCAAGCCAACCGCCCTGCAAACCGCGGCTCCCAATCCCCCAGCCGAGCTTTCCAAAGGGCAGGGATGGCAGCAGTATGCCCAAGGTTTTCTGGTGGGTAGCTTAATCGGTGCGGCGATCGCCTACCTGATTGTCAATGTGACGGGTTTCTAAATTGGCACTCGACGAGCCTGCCTAAAACCGGGACTGCTTATATTCCCAGGAAGGAATGGGGGGCGATCGCCCCTCATTCCTTTTAATTTCTCAAGCATAATGAATTCATCGGGTGGGGCGTGCACTCGATCGGGTTACTCCCGATGCCACTCTGTAACGCCACCGGGCTTATCAATCAGGGCAACCCCCTGGTCTTTGAGCCAGTTTCGAATGCGATCGGCTTCGGCAAAATTTTTGGACTTCTTGGCATCCAGGCGCTGCTGAATCAGTGCTTCGACCTCTGCATCGGTCAAAGCGCCATCCTGGGAATCATCCGCTGTATCGGGCTGGGCGCTCAGCCCCAAAACGGTGGCCAGTACCATCAGGGTTTGCCACTGTTGTCGCAGGGTCTGGGCGTCCGTATCTGCCTTACCTTCGTGGACGATCAGGTTTCCGGCCCGCTTCAGGTCTTTGGCGAGGTCGAATAGAACGGCGATCGCCCCTGGCGTGTTGATATCGTCATCCATCGCCACCTGGAACTGCTGCACCGGGCCGCTGTCGCTGGGAATACGCATAGCCGCCGGGTCGCCAAAGGATTCATCCGCCACATCCGTCCAGCCCAGTTGAGAGCCATACTTGAAGCCAAAGAGCAGCCCGTCCCGCAGGGTATCCCAGGCGTTGGTGGCCGAGGCGATCGCCTCATCGGTAAAGTCCATCGGCTTACGGTACTGAGCTTGCAGCACAAACAGCCGCAGCACCATCGGGTCGACGCCGCCCTGATCCAGCAGTTGGCGAATCGTGGTGAAGTTGCCCAGGGATTTGGACATCTTTTCCCCGCCGACGTTGACCATGCCGTTGTGCATCCAGTAATGGGCCAGGGGCTTGCCGGTGGCTGCTTCTGACTGGGCGATTTCGTTTTCGTGGTGGGGAAAGACCAGATCGCTACCGCCCACGTGAATGTCGATGCTGTCTCCGAGGCGATCGCGCACCATCGCTGAGCACTCGATGTGCCAGCCTGGCCGCCCCGCTCCCCAGGGGGAATCCCATGCTGGCTCCCCTGGCTTAGCTCGCTTCCAGAGGGCAAAGTCAAACGGATAGCGCTTCTTCGGCCCGTCTTCGTCCGTATCCACCCGTCCGCTGGCTCCTGCCTGCATATCCTCCAGCTTGCGCCCAGAGAGCTTACCATAGCCGGGAAACGATCGCACTGCGTAGTACACATCACCCTCCGCCGGATAGGCCATCTCCCGCTGCTCCAGCTCATGGATCAGGCGCTGAATGCCATCAATGGTGTGGGTGGCCCGGGGATACTCATCGGCCTCGCGCACGTTCAGCCGCGCCATATCTTCAAAATACGCCTGGGTATATTTCTCGGCCACAGCCTGCATTGACGAGCCTTCCTGGACGGCCCGCCGCAGAATCTTATCATCGATGTCCGTAAAATTCTGGACGTAGCGCACCGCATACCCGCTCCACTCCAGGTAGCGCCGCACCGTGTCCCACACAATGTAGGACCGGGCATGGCCCAGATGGCAGTAGTCGTAGACCGTCACGCCACAGCAGTACATCTTTACGACACCGGGCGTCAGCGGCTCAAAGGGTTCTTTGCGGCGGGTGAGGGTGTTGTAGAGGGCGAGGGCCATGGCGATTCACTCGGTAATATCCATCCGTACCTCTACGGTAAAGCAAATCAGCTCTGTCGTGACATCCTCCAGACAGCGACCCTAACGGGTACGCTGCTGGCTTCCCAAGATCGCTCCTAAGAGTTTCCTGCTTCATCCGTCCTCCCTAGAATGACACCATTCCCCGTTATGGATACGTCCACAGGCAGCTTTACCGACTGTCCATCGGCTGACTTGTACAAGGAACAAAAGTTCTGTACAACCGACCAAATTGGTTTTACGCACCGATGGCTTCATGCAAACGCAATCCTTCTCGGTGCAACCCCCTACCCATTGTCAAGGTTCAGTACCGTTCTAGAACTTTGGATGTCCCGGCAATGCCTGACTTTCACTCTCAATCTACGGGTGGCTAGACCATTTGTATTATAGCCTAAAACCTTTGTGCTGTATGCACTTTACTCGACTGGAACCCAAAGATTGTGTGTCGATTTTCGGGGTATCGCCCCCTCAATCGAGGCGGGGAGTCCATGTATCCCGACGCTGACCTTTCAGCTACAGCGCGGGACTTATAGCTCCCCGAACCCCTCAGTCGTTAAAAATTGAAATCTTAAAAGATATTGATCTTTTAGTCAGGGATGGTACGGTGTATATAGATTCGATTCAATTTAACTTTGGTATTCCATTGATTTAAGTCTATACATCGTCCGCTCCTCCTAGAAGGAAGTCGCTATGCAACTCACGAATGAAATTCATTTTCGCAATGTGCGCGGGGATATCTTTGGAGGCATCACCGCTGCCGTTATTGCCCTGCCGATGGCGCTGGCCTTTGGCGTGGCTTCCGGTGCGGGAGCCGCTGCTGGTCTGTATGGGGCTGTTCTCGTAGGTCTGTTTGCCGCCCTGTTTGGCGGAACGCCCACCCTCATTTCCGAGCCAACTGGCCCGATGACCGTGGTCATGACGGCGGTGATCATGAAGCTGACGACGGCTGACCCAGAAAACGGCCTGGCGATGGCGTTCACCGTCGTGATGATGGCGGGCATTGTTCAAATCATCTTTGGTTTCCTGCGGCTTGGCAAGTATGTCACCCTCATGCCCTACACGGTCATCTCCGGATTTATGTCGGGGATTGGGGTGATTCTCATCCTCCTGCAGCTTGCACCATTTCTCGGCTATGCCAATCCCGGTGGCGGGGTGGTAGGGGCGCTGCGGAGTCTGCCAGAGTTCGTCCTGAACCTGCAGCCTGCCGAGACGATCCTGGGTGTGGTCACCGTTGCTCTGCTCGTTCTGACACCATCGCGCCTCAAGCGCATCGTGCCGCCCCAACTGGTGGCTCTGGTGGTGGGCACCGTCATGTCCCTGGTGTTTTTCTCTGGCGTAGAAATTCGTCGCATCGGTGAAATTCCCACGGGTCTACCTTCCCTGCAGGTGCCCGTCTTCAGCGCTGATCAGCTTCAGGTCATGTTCGTAAACGCCCTGGTACTGGGGATGCTGGGCTGCATTGACGCCCTGCTGACCTCAGTGATTGCCGATAACCTCACCCGCACCCAGCACGATTCCGATAAGGAGCTGATTGGTCAGGGATTGGGCAACCTGGCATCGGGCCTATTTGGCGGCATTGCCGGAGCTGGGGCCACCATGGGTACGGTAGTCAACATTCAGAGCGGTGGACGGACGGCACTCTCCGGCTTGACCCGTGCCGTGATTCTGCTGATTGTTGTCCTGTGGGCGGCTCCCCTGACCCAGAACATTCCCCTGGCAGTGCTGGCAGGGATTGCCCTCAAAGTGGGGGTTGACATTATTGACTGGGGTTTCCTGAAGCGGGCACACCATGTCTCCATCAAGGGGGCGCTGATCATGTACGGCGTCATTCTGCTAACGGTGTTTGTTGATCTGATTGTGGCGGTTGGCGTTGGGGTATTTGTGGCGAATATCCTCACGATCAAGCGGCTGAGTGATATTCAGTCTAAAGACGTGAAAGCGATTACGGACTCAGACGACGAGATTGCCCTGAGTGCCCAGGAGAAGCGGCTTCTGGAAGAAGCAGACGGTCGAGTACTGCTGTTTCACCTGAGCGGGCCGATGATCTTTGGCGTAGCCAAGGCTATCTCCCGCGAACATGCGGTAATGGATAACTACGATGTGCTGATCTTTGACCTGAGCGATGTGCCTCATCTGGGGGTGACCTCGTCCCTCACCATTGAGAACGCCATCAAGGAGGCCTATGAAAAAGGTCGGGAAATCTTTATCGTGGGTGCGACCGGCCAAACGAAGCGCCGTCTGGAGCGGTTTGGGATGCTGCAATACGTTCCCAACCACCACCTGCTGATGAGCCGTCAGGGCGCATTGGAGCAGGCTGTCGCCCTCATCAACGGCCATGGTAAAGAGGGACTGGCTTCCCCTGCCCATCTGGGCACCGGGGCGACTTCCAGTGGTTATGTCGTTTCGGCAGAGGTTTAAGTTTTTCTACCGAATACCAATGCGCCTTGCAGGTGCATAAATTAGTAGGGGCGTGCGGTTGCGCGTCCCTAAATCAAGTCATTCAGAAAGTCGCCAGGTACAAATTTAGGCTGCAACGCAAAAGTACAGATTTTCAAAAAACGGTTCAAATTTTAGATTAGGGATGCGCCAATGACAAACGCAGTGAATCAGCAGCGAGGGGAATCACCATGATATTTTGGGCGGCCTTGATGGGGCTGGCTCTGGGATTTACTCTCCTGAGCCAACGGCTACGGGAAGAAGGTTTGATGATTGCGGCTGCTTTTGCTGGGTTGGTCAGTTTCATTTGGGGGTTTACCTGGGCACCGCCGCTGGCACAGTTGGCGATCGCCCTCTCCTTCGGCCTCTGGGTTACTTTGAGACGATAAGTAGGTCAGCACAATTAAATTCATGTTAGAAAACCGGGGGAGCGCCCCACCGGTTTTCTAACCTTCGTTTTTCAATGCAGTTCTACTTAGATTGAATCATGGTGAGTGATCGGAGAAACAACCGAAAATTCTTACCCGATAAGCACACCTGGGTAGCCCATACAACGGCAGTATTGGCCACCATGCATCAAAAGGAGCGGGCGATCGCCCCCCTGTTTGCCGAAGAGCTGCAAATTCAGGTCTGGGTTCCTGAAAAGTTTGACACCGATCGCTTTGGTACCTTTACGCGGGATGTGGCCCGCAGTGGATCCCAACTGGAGGCGGCCCGTGCCAAGGCCAATCGGGTGCTGGACGAAACGGGGGAAATGCTGGCGATCGCCAGTGAAGGGGCTTTCTTTCCCCATCCAGCCTTTCCTGGCGTGCCCTGTAATCGAGAGATCGTGCTGCTGCTGGATCGGGCCAACGGCATTGAAGTAGTGGGTAGTGAGTTATCGACTCAGACAAACTTTGCCCATCGAGTGGTGAAAAGCGGCCAGGAGGCGATCGCCTTTGCCCAAAAAGTGGGGTTCCCGGAACACGGGCTGGTGGTCATGCCCCATGCGGACTACCGGGGTGGCGGCATCATCAAAGGCATTCATGACAAAGAAGCCCTGCTCAGTGCGGTTGAGCGCACCCTCCAGGCCAGCGAAACGGGCACCGTGCACCTGGAAACCGATATGCGGGCTATGAACAATCCCAGCCGCATGGGGGTGATTCGGGCGGCCACCCGGAACTTAATTGAGGTTTTCAAGCAATCCTGTCCGAACTGTAATTGTCCGGGCTTTGCCGTTGTCGAGCAGCGGCCCGGATTGCCCTGTGCCCTCTGCGGCGCACCCACTTCTCTCATTCGGACAGCCATTCATCGCTGCCAGCAGTGTGATTACCAGCAAGAGATTCCTTACCCCAAGGGTGTACAAACCGCTGATCCAGGTCAGTGTTCCTACTGCAATCCCTAGTGCGTGATGAGTGCGTGATGGCAAGTGCTTGAGCATTTTTGATTATGCCGATGTGGGCTGGATCAAGTTCATCAACGTCACCTCCCACACCAGACGGGGCTGCACGTATCGCAGCAAATGCCGTCGGGCAGTTTCGAGCTGCTGCACCCAGTCAGCCCGCTGCTGCTGCCAGTATTGGTGTTGCAGATAGTCGATCAGCCAGAGTTGGGCTTCGGTGTCCAGGGACTGAGTAACGGTTTGGGCCAGCTCCAGGGCACCTCGTAAGGATTGCGGCGGTTGGCTGAGCGCTGCCATCAAATCGGCGGGCATAGACTGGAGCCGCTGCCAACTGGCGATCGCCTCCCCCGGACTTCCTGCGGCGATCGCCAGCAGATCAGGGTGGTTGCCCATCTCCCCATGGCCCTGGGCGGCGAGCACGGTGGTCAGGTCTGCCGGGTTCAACCGGCGAAAGGGAATCCGCTGACATCGGGAAACCAGGGTGGGCAGCAGGGCATCCAGGCTGGGAGCAATCAGGATGAGGGTGGCCTGCCCTGGTTCCTCCAGGGTTTTTAGCAGGGCGTTGGCAGCGGCTTCGGCCATGGTCTCGGCCTGGTCAAGCACGACTACCGACCGGGACGCCTCCAGGGGCGGACGGCTGAGGAAGCGGGTGAGGTCGCGAATTTGCTCTAGCCGAATCAGGGGGGGCGATCGCCGCTTTAAGCCCTTCTCTTCAGCCTCTGCCGCCGTATAGCGCTGCCCCTGGTGCAGGTAGGTCGGCTCCACCCACAGCAGGTCGGGGTGGTTGCCCTGGCGCACCCGCTGCTGCAGGCCGGGAGGCAGCAAGCCGCCTTGCCACTCTCCGCCGGGAACCAGCAGACAGGCTGCAAAACACTGGGCCGCCAGCCGTTTCCCGATGCCAGGAGCACCAAAAAATAGATAGGCAGGGGCAATTCGCTGATGGGCGATCGCCCGTACCAAAAGCTCTACCGCTTGGGGCTGGCCCACCAGATCCGCAAAGGCAGGGTGAAACTGGGTCATGGCGCACACCACTGGTAGAACCGTTGGGCAAAAATCGCCTGCACCTGCGCTGCTACTTGCCCCTCATCCCCCTGGGCGTCGATGCGCACAATGCGATCGGGATGGGCCTGGGCCAGGTCTTGAAACCCCTGCCGCACCCGCCGGTGGAACCCCAGATCGGTTTGCTCGATGCGGTCGATGGTGCCCCGCTGGCGGGCGCGGGCCAGCCCCAATTCCACATCCACATCTAGCCAGAAGGTCAGGTGGCTTTGCAGTCCGGCGGTGGCAATGTGGTTGAGTTGGTGAATCAGGTGCAGATCTAGCCCCCGGCCATAGCCCTGGTAGGCGATGGTCGAATCGGTGTAGCGATCGCACAGCACCAGCGCCCGCTGTTCTAGGGAAGGTCGCAGCAATTCTGCTACATGCTGGGAGCGGTCTGCGGCATAGAGCAAAAGCTCAGTTTGGGGGGCGATCGCCAGGGGCCTGTTCGATTCTCCTGTTTGGAGCAGCATCTGCCGCAGGCTGCCGCCCAACTCGGTACCCCCTGGTTGCCGGGTAACAATCAGATCGGTGAAGTAGGTTGTCCACTTCAAACCCTGCTGTTGCTGTTCCTGGGATAACCAGGTGGTGAGCCGCCGAAGTTGAGTCGTTTTGCCGCTGCCCTCTCCTCCTTCGAACACAACCAGTTTACCCGTCATCTGACCCGTCATGGGTGATGGTGCATCCACCATAAAAACAAAAAGCAAAGAATAGAGATTTGAAAAGTTTACACTCCTGTAATAATCTGGACGCAGGAGTCGAGTACAGACCCAATTCTACCCGCAGATAGAGTTGAGATTCTGGGAGTTCCGTCCAATGAAGTTGATCTGACTGTATCTGAGCCAACACCCCACCGCTGGCCTTAGCGGTATCGTGGAGGCGGCTTGGTCAACAGTTGTGAAGCCTTAAGAGTTGAAAAAGGTTCTCCAAAATAGAGAACTTTTTGGGGTCAACCGCGTCTATAAAACATGGCTTTCCCCTGGAACGTCTTCCATGACACCCCCGAATGAACGACTCGATATGCTTCCTGTCAGGCTAAAAGCGCCTTCGCTAGCATTTAGATTGTTGATTTATTAGCCCGGTGTTTCCCTATGGCTCGCTATACAAGCTTATTCAAATCTGCAGCTCCCACCGAAATTCTACATGGGTTGCTAATGGATATTCTGCAATCCTGCAACTTTGATATCATCTACGATCGCGGTGACTATTTGGTCGCTCGCGAGGTTCCAGGCGGGGTTAATTTTGCAAAACTTGTGACCGTTGAGGTGGTGATTGACAAATCTCTGTCAGAACCAGAAAGCTCCGAAGAACTCCACATGAATTTTGTGGTAAAAAACGAGGAGCTTCCCCTGCAGGCAGACAATCACTGTCGCCAAAAATTTAACCTGGTTAACCAAACGCTCTCTTCAGCTAAAGATCTCCAGCTCATTGAGTATGTGGCTTAGGGTTTCACTCCGCTCGCCCTTTTTGCCCTTATAAGGCTGCCGAAAGGTAAGGGTGCTGAAAGGTGCCTGGGCGTTGCGGACTGCCTATCCACTTCCGTTTGGTTTTGATATTGAGTTTTGATTGTGGCGCTCCTCGCATTGAGTCAGCGTCTATTGTTGCTCATCCTCTACGTCGTCGTCCTCATCTGTCCAATCTTCGTCTGGCAGATCATGGGCGGCTTCTTTGGCTAAATCCTGTTTTTCATCCCCATCATCCCCATCGGCACCAGACCCTTCCGGATCCTCTAATTCCTCATTTTCTAAATCTTCAAATTCTTCTAAATCTTCGTCGTCCTCGTCTTCATATTCTGAATCCTCATCGTCCAGGTCAGCGATGCCTGGATATCCTGCTAAGTACTGAGAATTCAGCTTTCTTCCGGCCATCACCTCATCCGCCGATAGCGCTTCGTCACAGGAGCTGTCTTCTAACTGCTCATCTGCATCTTGGTGATCTGCTTCCTTTTCCCCGTCTCCCGACTGTTCGCCTGACTGATCTTCTGGATCACCCACCATATTGGGGCTAATCAGCGTGATGTCAAACTCATCAGGTGGAACAGTGGAAATGGCTTCGCGCTTTAGCATGTAATATGTGGCAGACACCTGTGGCCCAAACACAATTTTGTCTTCATCTTGCAAATCGTGGGCCTGGAGCTTTCGCCCATTGATAATTAGCCCGTTGGCACTTGCTTTGCCTTTGAGATTGCCATCAACGATTCGGTAGTAATAGCCCCCGTCGTCTTTTGGAAGTTGAACCAGCGTCGCGTGGCGGCGAGAAACAAATTGAGAAACCAGGCGAATATCACACTTTGGATCGCGACCGATTGAATAAACCGGGCTATCGAGCGTGAATTCACGACGCCCTTTGTTGTCTTCAATGATGAGCAAATGGTTCTGATGTTGCGGTTCTGAAGAAGGCATCGAGCTTTACTGCAATAAAACGACGTTGAAACAACTCAGTCTTGCCATATTATGCTACTTCGTAGATTGGATTAGGCATAACCGCTTTGGGCTAAACTGTGACGGGCAATATCATTTATAACCCTACAGGATTAAGTTCGCGGATGAATCCTCCAGGCTGCGGGGTTTCGCCCCTGATTGATGGCCTGATGCCCAGCCACACTGTAGCAGCTTCATCTTATTTTATATGGGGCCAAGGAAAAGCTCCTCCTGTAGGGTACAGGGAAGCCTCGATCCCTGGTCAGCCACTCAATAAGTTGTTTTTTGAAGACGAGCAAACGGTGATTTTGAGCCAGAACTCGCTTCATTAGAAAATGTGTACCTGAAGTGCTGGCGATCGCCCAGGTATACTGTCGTCCGGTTCCGCCATGCCTGACAGAACACGGAGTAGTGGGAGACTAGGAAGCCCGCCGAAGTAACAGAGAATTGGTGACGACACTGACCGAGCTAAAGGCCATTAAGGCTCCTGCGGCGGCTGGGCTGAGGAGAACCCCAAAGAGCGGCAGGAGAACGCCAGCAGCAACCGGGATTCCAACGATATTGTACGCAAACGCCCAAAAAAGATTCTGGCGGATTTTGCCAAAAACTCGCCTGCTAAGCCGGATTGATTCTACAACATCAACGAGGCGATCGCGCATCAGCACAATTTCGGCTGTTTCCACCGCCACATCCGTCCCAGAATGCAGGGAGATGCCCACATCGGCCTGAGCCAGAGCGGGGGCATCGTTAATGCCGTCTCCCACCATGGCTACCCGGTGCCCCTGGGCCTGGAGAACCTCAACGGCATTCGCTTTGGCGTCAGGGCGCACCTCTGAGAAGACATCAGCGGACGGCAACCCCAGCGGCTCGGCGATCGCCCTGGCCACCCTCGCCTGGTCACCTGTCATCATCACCACCCGCAAACCCATCTGGCGCAGTTGGGCGATCGTGGCCGGAGCATCCTCGCGAATACTATCCTGGACAGCGATCAGCCCAGCCAGAGTTCCTGAAACTGCCAGGTAGACCGGGGTTTTTCCCTGGGCCGTGAGGGCCTGGGCCTCGGCCTGGATCTGCGGGGCGATCGCCACCTGATGCTGGTTCAGCCACGACTGGGTCCCTAACAGCATTTGCCGTCCACCCACCTGGGCCATCACCCCCAAACCTGCTTCCGTCTGAAAGTCCTGAGCGGGGGGGAGTTCCAAAGCCTGCTCCGTCGCCGCATGTCGAATAGCTGCTGCGATGGGATGACGGGTACCGCTCTCCACGGCGGCGGCCCACCGCAGCACATCCTCAGGGGATACCGTATCCATCAGGGAGCGATAGTCGGTTACCACGGGCGAACCGGTCGTGAGGGTTCCGGTTTTGTCGAAAACCAGGGTGTCAATCTGGCAGGCCCGCTCAAGCACGTCGCCGCCTCGAATCAGCAGCCCCCGCTCAGCGCCAACGCCAGAGCCGACGAGAATGGCGGTCGGGGTGGCCAGCCCCAGGGCGCAGGGGCAGGCAATCACCAGCACGGCGATCGCCAGCTTTAGGCTCAGCAACAGGGGGGAGGTGGTTTGTGGCGTTGCCAGATGCTCTAACCCAGGGGCCATGGTGGCATGGTGGGCGGGGTGGGCGGCAAGGGTCAACACCTCCGGAAAGAGTGCGGTGCCGACAAAATACCAGAATAGAAAGGTGACCAGGGCGATCGCCATAACGCCATAGGTAAAATAACCTGCAACCGTATCGGCAAGCCGCTGGATGGGGGCCTTGCGAGTTTGAGCCGTTTCCACCAGGTTAATAATTTGCGCCAGGGTGGTGTTTTCACCAATGCGGGCGGCGGTGAGGGCGATCGCCCCCGACTGATTAATGCTGCCCGCACTGACGCGATCGCCCACCCCTTTGGCAACAGGCATCGATTCGCCGGTCAGCATGGCCTCGTTGACGGTGGTGCGCCCCTGGACAATGTCTCCATCGACCGGAATTTTTTCCCCTGGGAGGACGCCAATCAACTGCCCAGGGTGGACTTGATCCACCGACAAAGTTTCCCCTGCGTCAAAGTTCAGGGGCGCTGTTGAGGCGTTCAAGACGCGGGCGGTGGTGGGCTTCAGGGAAAGGAGTGACTCCAGGGCGGCGGCGGCCTGACTGCGGGCCTGCTGCTCCAGGGTGCGTCCTAGCAAAATGAACCCGACCAGCATCACGGGTTCATCAAAAAAACAGTCCCAACCCAGTCTGGGAAAAAGCAGCGCTATCATACTGGTGACGTAGGCCGTCGTCATCCCTAGCCCCACCAAAGTGTTCATATTGGGCACGTTGTGGCGCAGCCCCCGCCAGCCATCCACCAGAATGCTGCGTCCGGGGCCAATCAGCGCCAGGGTGGCCAAGCCGCTGTGAAACCAGATGTTGCTGATCACCGGAACCGTCAGCCAGCCAAACTGCTTCAGGTGACCAATCAGGGATAGCCCCAGCAGCACAGTCGCGATCGCCAGGGGACGGGTAGACGATGAAGATTCCCCCTGTCGCAGGGCAGCCGGAGCGATCGCCTCCCCCTGCTGATCGGAAGTAGCCGGGGAAAAAACGGCATCGGTGGAAAAGCCAATCTGCCCCAAACGGTCGGCAATGGCCTGGGCAAGGTCAGCCCGGTTGGCCTGCTCTGGGTCATACTCCACCGTTGCTTTTTCGGTAACCAGGTTGACCACTGCCGACTTAACGCCTGGTTGCTGCTGAATCTGAGTTTCCACGGCCCGGACGCACCCGGCACATTTCATCCCACCCACATGGAGCGTAAGGGGCGGCGGGGACTGGAGCACCGGGGCGGGGCGATCGCGGCGGGTTTCAGGAGTCGTAGATGGTTTCGGAGTGGTTTGAGTCATCACGGGTGCGAAGAATTACGTCGGGCCGAGGGAGGGCACCTGAAAGCGCCGGGCCTGAGATGAGCGTTGGCAGGCATCTATCCTGGCGTAACAACGGCGGTAGCTGGTGATTTGCCTGCTCATAGACCCATCTTCTTTGAGCGTAGGGTACGCCTGCCCCATTTGCCTATAAGATTGAGGTTTTTTTAGCTATTGGTCTAACCGGCACGTCTACGCGCTCGCAGCTACCAACGTAACAATATGGAAAGCCGCCCCCGCCGGACATTTAAGAAGGCCCATTAAGACAAATGGCAGAGACGACGAATTTAGGGAGAGTGTACTTCTCATCGAATCACGCGATCGCAACCCCCTACACCTTCCCCTAGGAGAATCTGCCGCCGTTGGAGCCTCTGTCTTTTGGACCCCCTTCAAATCCCTACCAATCGCCTGACCGGGGTAAACTTTTTCCAGAAAACACCTTATGTTTGAGTTCCCTGAAGTCGCCCATCTACCAATTAATCTGTAGCCCCTGCTGTCGGAGGTGCTGCTGGAGCTGGGGCATCTGCTGCTGGGGAATGATCTCCGCCGGAGCCAGGGGGTCGCCAGTCTGGGTTATCAGCCAACCCGCCGTCGCCCCAGCGGCTGCGCCAACGCTCCACTCGTTATAGTGAATGCGAGTCATGGCGTTAACGATGTGGGTCACGGCGATCGCCTTGCCGCCAATCAGCAGATTATCCACTTCCTGGGGAATGAGGGCTTCCAGGGGGATCTGGGTAGGGCGCACGTTGTATTCCAGGGTAGGGGCGCTGGAAGCTTCCCACGAGGGCAGCCAGTTGCGGTAGCGGCAGCCGTGGATGTCTACATCATAGTGAGCCACCCCAATGGCGGTGGCATTAAAATTTCGACCACTGGGCAGGTCGCGGCGCATGTCAGCTTCCCGCACCATAAACGCCTCCTGACCATAGGCGGGCCGACCCAAAATCCGCCGTCCTTCCCGAATATAAGGCATGATGCTCAGCCCCGACTGGGTACCCATGGGGGAATCAGCCCCCTTCAGGTGCGCCAGGGGAAATTGGGGCTGGGCCTGGGTTTCTAAAAGCCAGCGGGAAAATAGCAGGGCGTGGTTGGCCCCGTGGCGCAGGGCGCTCATGGAAATGCCTCCCATCCAGTTACGGTACTGCTTAGACTGGGCGAGGCGATCGCGCGTCAGAATCAGAGGCGGATCCATCCAGTTCCAGTCGTTACCCGGATTCCAGTTAACAAGGGTAATGTCTCCCTGTACCGGAGTACTCTCGTCCGAGCTGCCCTTCACCCGACTGACCATGCGCCGATAATTGAAAAAGCTCCGCCCCGAAAACATGGGGAAGGTGCCCAGCGAAAACATCCGCCAGTGTTCTTCCAGGTTATATTCGGGCTGCACCTGGCTGAGGTACCGGTAGCTGACCCCCTGATCCTGGTGAATGGCGATCGCAAAAGGAAAGGTAAAGGCCTGGGTGCATTCCGGATTGTCCTGCTCGGCGGCATGTACTTCCCCCGTAGTTGCCACTGATTCAGACCCCTGGCGGTGGGGAATATTGGCCCAGCCCACCAGTTCCCCCGTGTCGGTGGCGTCGATCACAATTAGTCGTTTGCCGGGGGGAGCCTCCAGCCGCAGCGGAGTTTTGTCGTAGGTGGTATCGTCTGACCAGGAGTACCACTGGGGTAGCTCACGCCAGAGCTGGCCCTGGGGCACATAGCCCCGGTCACGGGGGATGCGCTGCACGGCATGGATGGCGGTTATCTGGCTGCCCGTCCGGTCAAATTCCGCACCTTTGAATGCGGTCGAGGTGGCCCAGCGGCTGCCTGGGGCAAACCGCATGGAAGCTTCCAGGAGCTGCTGAGCGGCGATCGCCCCTACTTTGGGCATAAAGCAAAGGGAACCAACCCAGCAGCTATTTAGATCGGCTACGCGCTCGGTGGTGCCTCCGGCCCATGACGGCAGCTTCACCTGCTGCTCTTGAATGCGGGATTTAAATTGGAGCCAGCTTTGGGAAAAGTTTTGGGAGGTGCGCATGAGCCGCGATTCGTCAATCGCCGATACTCCCTGGGAGCTAATTTGCCCACCCAACCAGGGAGTCAGCTCAATCAGACAGGTTGTGGCTCCCGACTGCATGGCATGGGCAGCGGCAGCCGTTCCCCCGAGAGAACCGCCCACCACCACCACCTCACAGAGCCAAACCTCCTCGGCATCCGGCTTGGGAAAGAGGTGGGGCCGCCCATCCCCATAAAGGGGAACCGAAAATCGCGCCAGTTGGGTCAAGGGCGCAATGCCCACAACAGCAGGGGTAGGAAGGGAACGACCGCCTTTGGCGGTAGAATCCACCCCAAACCATCGCCAGGCCGAAAGGCTAACCAGGGCAACGTAACTGCCGGTCAGTAGCCCCACTGTAAAAAGAACCCGACGCCAGGTCTGAAAAAATTGCGATCGCCTCACACCTTATTCAACACCTTTAACAACTCACAATCGACTCACACCGTTTTTCCTGTGAAGCTGCACACAACCAGGGACTTAAGCCCCCGGTCTGCCCAGGCTTCTCTTGTATGTCTTCACACAAAACTGGTGTCACACCAGTTAAAGACGCCCTCAACGCTCAACACTGGCCACTAAGAAGGCTTTGACTGCCTCCAGGTATGCTGCTGGATCTTCCAACATAGGAAAGTGCCCTGTATCAGGAAGGACAACGTGCTGAATCCTGGAACTCAGGGACGCCGCCTTGGTGCCCAGCCGCACCGGAATGATTTGATCATACTCTCCCGAAAAGAGCAAGGTAGGAACGGTGATTTGGCGAAACGCAGCTGGCATGACCTGAGCCGCGTGTTGACTGACTGCAGTATAAACCGTTCCCATAGCCGCTTCAAAATCGGCCTGAAGGTAATCGTTCAGAAACGCCTGCCGCTCTCTGGGTGGAATGGGCCGCTTTAGAAACCGGGACATAAACAGGCGATCGATTTGCGGAATGCGGAGGAGCCATCGGGGACGGAAACGCACCACATACTCGCTGGCCCGGTGAAAAGCGCTAAATGTTAGAGGGTTATAGTCAAAAATGCCACTGCAGGTCAGGATGGCCCGCCGAACGCGGTTGGGATATTGTTGGATAAATAGAGCTGCCACCGATGCTCCCGTGGAGTGAGCATTCAGGTCAACCTGATCTAACCCCATTGCATCCAGAAGCAGCACCAGATCGTCCCCATAACCCTCAATGGCGTAGCCCAGGGCCTCCACATCGGCGGGAACGGGCCTCGGCAGGCGCGATCGCCCAAAACCTCGCAGGTCGTATAAAAGGCAATCAAAGGAAGCTGACAGGCTAGCCGCCGTGCTTTCCCAATACCGGGCAGAACCGCCCCAACCATGGAGGAACACCATGACGGGCTTACCAGGGTGGGGCTGATGCAAGTCGTGAGAACGACCAGCGACGCTAATCCACTCATAGTAGTGGTCAACGCCGCGAATCGAGAGGTATCCCATAGATCAGTACCGCAGGCAAGTGCGAACCGGCGCTTAAGCAGACTCAGGCTTCGGCAGAGAAGACGGATGAACCAGCAGATCAGATGTGGATCGCTTCTCTACCATTTCTTTGGTGATGGTGCAGCGGGAAACATCTTTGCGGGAGGGCAACTCGTACATCACTTCCAGCATCAGCTCTTCCACAATGCCCCGCAATGCCCGTGCGCCTGTTTTACGCCGGTAGGCTTCCTTGGCGATCGCCCGAATGGCATCTGCCTTAAACTCCAGATGCACATTGTCCATCTTCATCAGCTTCTGGTACTGCTTGACCAGAGCATTTTGCGGTGTCGTCAAAATTTCGGCCAGGGCGTCTTCGTCGAGGGGATCAACCACGGCGATTACCGGCACCCGCCCGATAAATTCGGGGATCATGCCAAATTTAACCAGATCATCGGCTTCCAGATGCTTCAATGTATCAGCGGCTCGCCGTTCTTTGGTTTGCTGGCTGCCTGGCTGGACAAACCCGATTGACTTTCGCCCAATGCGCTGCTCGACCGCTTTCTCTAGCCCAACGAAAGCCCCACCGCAAATAAAGAGAATGTTGGTAGTGTCGATCTGGATGCAGTCTTGATAGGGATGCTTACGTCCCCCCTGAGGAGGCACATTGGCAACCGTTCCTTCCAACATTTTTAAGAGCGCTTGCTGTACACCTTCACCCGAAACATCACGAGTGATTGAAGGGTTTTCGCTCTTGCGGGCGACCTTATCGATTTCATCGATGTAGATAATGCCCCGCTGGGCTTCTTCAACATCCAGGTCGGCCACCTGGAGCAGCCGCAGCAGAATGTTTTCGACATCTTCGCCCACATACCCAGCTTCCGTGAGAGTGGTGGCATCAGCAACTGCGAAGGGCACATCCAGCATTTCGGCCAGGGTTTGGGCTAGCAAAGTTTTTCCGCAACCCGTAGGGCCAATCAGCAAAATATTGGACTTCTGGAGCTGAATAGTGTCGTCGGCCTTTCCACTCTTTTTGCTCTGCTCAAAGCTCAGACGCTTGTAGTGGTTGTAGACGGCGACGGACAGCACCTTTTTAGCTTCGTCTTGACCAATGACATGGCGATCGAGGTGTCGCTTAATTTCAACAGGCTTGGGGATCTGGCTGAGCGAAATTTGAGCTGAGCGATTGGGCCGCTTTTCAGCCTGTTGTTCACGACGAGGTGCTGGCTGAGGAACCGCAGAGCTTGAGTCAAACAACTCCTCATCTAAGATTTCGTTGCATAGGTCGACGCATTCATCGCAGATGTAAACACCGGGGCCAGCAATCAGCTTGCGGACTTGCTCCTGCGACTTGCCACAGAATGAGCACTTGAGATGGGAGTCATATTTGGACATAAGCTGCCTCTTAATTCCCTGCGGTAACAGCCTCAATGGGCTGGTCTTGTCGAGAAATCACCTTGTCAATTAAGCCGTAGTCTTTAGCTTCTGCGGCTGACATGAAAAAGTCTCGATCGGTATCGGTTTCAATTTTTTCGAGGGGTTGCCCCGTGTGATAAGCCAGAAGCTCATTGAGTCTGCGCTTATGATACAAAATTTCCCTGGCCTGGATCTCAATGTCCACAGCTTGGCCCTGGGCACCTCCGAGGGGTTGGTGAATCATGATGCGGGAGCTGGGCAACGACAGCCGTTTACCGGCAGCTCCTCCAGCCAGTAGAAATGCGCCCATGCTGGCGGCCAACCCGAAGCAAATAGTCACCACATCAGGGCGCACCTGCTGCATGGTGTCATAGATAGCCATTCCGGCGGTCACCGACCCACCCGGAGAATTGATATAGAGCTGGATGTCTTTCTCGGGGTCTTCAGCATCCAGGAAGAGGAGCTGAGCAACGATTGAATCTGCGACTTCGTCATTTACCTGGGTACCCAGGAAGACAATTCTCTCGCGCAGCAACCGTGAGTAGATGTCGAAGGCCCGCTCACCTCGTCCCGATTGTTCAACCACCATCGGCACGACGCTTTGGGGAACATCTGCTGGATGCTGACCTAGAGACTGGAGATGGGATGGGTTGTATAGACTCGTCATCAAGTCTCGGTCGAAGGGAGGGATATGCATAAACTCCTGGTAAATCGACGTTCTCAATATCGGCTCTTTATTCGCTCTTGGGCGTTTGATCAGGCGATCGCCAGCGGCATCGCTACCTATCCGTCATTATGCCTCAACTGCACGAAAAGTAGCTGATATTTAAGGAAGCGGACAATACTGTAACACTCCAAAATAGCACTGGACAGGAGGGAAATCAGGACAAATCGGCAGCGAGTTCAAATAGGGAGCACCGTGGTTTTGGCTTAAATCGAGCTGCAGGGTGCAGCGCCAATTAACCTAGGTTTCCTGATTGTCAGTTTCCTGATTGTCGGCGGCGGCGGCTTCAGCAGCAGGATCTTCAACAGCGACCTCAGGTACCGTAGTTGCTGCCACCTCAACGGTTTGGCCAGCAGCTTCAGCAACTGCATTCTCAGGTGAAATATTCTCAGTCACCGCCTCTGGCAAGCTGTCCCCTGCTTCTTCAACTGTCTCTGTTTCTGCCTCATCTGCTTCTGGCTTGGTTAATGTTCCTTCTGGAACTAGTTCCACAGTTCCCTGCTCTTCAAGCCAATCCAGCACTTTTTCCTCCAGCAAGTCATCCGCCAGAGCACGCCGCACACGCTCTTCGTCCAGGTCGCGATCGTCGTACTCGGCCATGAAATCGTCAACCGTTGATTCTAGCTCGTCGGCATCAACCGTGATGGACTCACGTTTGGCGACTTCCCCCAGGGCCAGGGTGCGCTTAATCCGGGCGATCGCTTCATCGCGCGATCGCTCCTTTAAGCCCTGTAGCAGCTCTGGAGTTAAAAACTGCTTTGCATCTAGCCCCTGGCTCTCCAGCCGCATGATCGTTTGGGCGACTAGATGATCTACCTCCTGCTTGATGAGCGTCTCAGGCAAGTCCACCTCAACATGCTTCACAAGCTCGTCAAGAAGGGCAGAATGTTTATTCTGCTTAGTTTTGGCGATCGCCTGATCCTTAAAGCGCTTCTCCAGGGATTCGCGCAGTGCCGCCATTGTTTCAAACTCACTAATTTCCTGGGCAAATTCATCGTCCAGTTCTGGCAGTTCTTTTTCCTTTAGTTCTTTGAGGGTAACTGTGAACGTAGCCTGTCGGCCCGCGAGGTCATCTTGGGGATAATTTTCAGGGAAAGTAGCAGAGATCTCGCGGGTCTGCCCTGGCTCCATGCCCACAATGCCATCGACGAAACCGTCAATAAAGCGCCCTGGCCCTAGCTCAATTTGAAAATCGCTGGTGCTCCCCCCTGGAATCGGCGTTGGCTCTTCATCACTGCCTTCTGTCGGTACCAGATAGCCATCGAAATCGACAATGGCTACGTCATTAGTTTGCGCGGCCCGGTCTTCAACGGGTACCAGAGTTGCTGTACGCTGCTGATAGTTGGCCAGCAAAGACTCGACCTGCTCTGGATCATAGACGGCTTCCTCTGCCTGAACAGTCAGCCCCCTGTATTCTCCAAGGTTGACATCTGGGGGGACATCAACGGTTGCCGAGAAGGTCAGGGCCACACCGGGTTGAAATTGCTCGACCAACTCTTCAAAAGAGGACTGCAGCCGAAAATTGCCGATGGCGTTGATTTCTTCTTGCTCAATGGCTTTTTTGAGACTATCCTCCACTAGCTCTTCGATAACCGCCGCTTTAATGCGGGCAGATCCCAGTCGCTGAATTAAGATTTGGCGGGGCACCTTGCCCTTACGAAACCCAGGAATGTTGGCATTTCGAGTAAATTCCCGCAGTGCTTTCTCGTAAGCCTGCTTTGACATTTCGGGAGTAATCTCGATCTCTAAACCAACTTGACTGGCTGGCAACTTTTCCTGAGTGACTTTCATCCGCTTGTCCAATCTCAACTGTTAACAATTCGAAACAATGTGACGCCCGCTGGTATCCTCCGACAGCCCGGAGTGCCGCGATCGCGCTTGGCGACAACCGACTGCAACCGCAATTAGCTATACTAGCTGATTCTTCAGCTAATGGGGAGAAAATCCAGAGCCTCAGCATCAGGAGTTATTTCGTTCGTTCGAGGTCTTGAAGTTAGAAAATCGGGGGAGTAGCCTGGCGGGGCGCTCCCTGGCTTTCTACGGTTTTCAATGCAGTTCTCCTGATAAGTACATGATAAGTACATGGCCATAGATATAAAGTCAGTGGGGTGCGCCCCCCGACAGGGAAGGGAGCGCACTATAGCTACGTTTGATTATGACCACCTATTTAACGACCTTGTGTATGTGTATGACCTCGCATATAGCGATCTATAGCGATGGAGCGAAAAATGTAGCATCGCCCATGCCTGATTCTCGCATCAGACGAGGGGCTAACAAATTTCTAATTATGGAAGGGGTCGCCCGATTCAGAGTAGCCGTGAGAATTGCCGATGGATGCGAATGCCGGATGTATCTTCTGCTGGGTATACTCTATACTGTTTGCAGGGTACTGGCTATTTACAGCGTCCTGACCCTTCCATGACCTTCCGAATCAGAGCTGAATTGAGACAGCCCAGTCCACGGAAGATTTGTTGAATTGCGTTTTCGCTTGATTTTATTCCCTGCTACGTACTGATTCTTTCAATTCCGCCTGTATTTTTAGTTATCTTGAAATATCAAAAGACCTAACTTATCCAACCGTTTTATCCGCTTTTTGCAAAGCTAGCAATTGAATTGAATTTAAGAGAGCACATCTGGAGGAAAAATTGCCTCAATCCTATCGAGTTGCTGTATTAGGGGCGACTGGAGCCGTTGGTACAGAGCTGATTCAGCTATTAGAAGAGCGGCACTTTCCAGTTGCGGATCTGGTGCCCCTATCGTCGCCCCGTTCGGCGGGGCAGGTGCTGGCATTCCGGGGTGAATCCCTCACGGTTCAAGCTGTGGGCGATCGCTCTTTCGAAGGGGTAGACATTGTCCTGGCGTCGGCAGGCGGCTCCGTATCCAAGGCCTGGGCTAGCAAAATCGTCGAGGCGGGGGCCGTACTCATTGACAACTCCAGCGCCTTTCGCATGGATTCTCAAGTTCCCCTGATTGTGCCGGAGATCAACCCTGATGCCGCTAGCAGCCATCAAGGCATCATCGCTAACCCCAACTGCACGACGATCTTAATGGCGATCGCCGTCTGGCCCCTGCATCAGATACAGCCCGTACAACGCATCCTGGCTGCTACTTACCAGTCCGCCAGCGGTGCCGGAGCGCAGGCCATGGAAGAGCTAAAGCATCAAGCCCAGGCTGTTCTGGCGGGTAGCTCTCCTCCCACCCAGGCGTTCCCCTATCCTCTCGCGTTTAATCTCTTCCCCCACAATTCGCCCCTTGATGCCAACGGCTATTGTCAGGAAGAGATGAAGATGGTTAACGAAACCCGCAAAATCTTCGACCTGCCCAATCTAAAGGTGAAAGCCACCTGTGTTCGGGTTCCGGTTTTGCGTGCCCACTCTGAAGCTATCACGCTAGAATTTGACGCCCCCTTTGCCCCTGATACGGCCCGCGAGGTTTTGCGTCAGGCTCCTGGGGTCACGCTGGTAGAAGATTGGCAGGCCAACTATTTCCCGATGCCCATCGACGCCAGCGGTCAAGACAATGTCTTAGTCGGTAGAATCCGCTCCGATATTTCTAACCCGCTGGGGCTGGAACTGTGGCTCTGTGGCGACCAGATTCGCAAGGGAGCAGCCCTAAACGCGGTTCAAATTGCCGAACTTTTGGTAGAGCGTGGCCTGGTGCGCCCTACTTCCCGTGCGGCGGTCAGTCTCCGATAATCGCTCTACCAGGCGTCGCTGGAGAGCCGTTGGCTTATTTTTAACTAGGATTCTTGACCAGGGTCAGCCGCTGAATGCAACTTTTAGGGTAAGTGAACTTGTAGGATGAATTTGCCCGACTTCAAGACAGCTATTGAGGAGTGAAGCGAGTGTGGCACATTTTGGACGTGTTTTGACGGCCATGATTACGCCGTTTACCCCTGACGGCAGCGTTAATTATCAGGTAGCCGAAGAGCTAGCAGTCCATCTGGTGAACAACGGCACCGATACCCTGGTGCTATGTGGCACCACGGGTGAGTCTCCCACACTTACCTGGGATGAGGAGTATGGCCTGTTCAAAGCCGTCAGGGCAGCGGTGGGGACAACGGCTAAGGTCATTGCAGGAACAGGTTCAAACTCTACCCAGGAGGCGATCGCAGCAACCCAAAAAGCCGATAAGCTGGGGCTAGATGGTTCGCTTCAGGTTGTGCCATACTATAACAAGCCGCCCCAGGAGGGTTTGTATCAGCACTTCGAGGCGATCGCTAATCACTGTCCTAACTTTCCTCTCCTGCTGTACAACATTCCTGGTCGAACGGGGCAAAACCTTACTCCCGACACGGTTATCCGGCTGGCCGAGTTGCCCAATATCGTCGGCATTAAGGAGGCGAGTGGAGCGCTCGATCAGGTCAGTCAGATTCGTCGAGCCACCTCCCCAGAATTTAGCATCTATTCTGGCGATGATTCTCTCACGTTGCCGCTGCTTGCCATAGGGGGACAGGGCGTCGTTAGCGTTGCTAGTCACCTCGTGGGCAATCAGATTCAGCAAATGATTTTGGCTTACGAGCAGGGGAACGTGCAGGCGGCAACTAATTTTCATCTAAGGCTGTTTGATCTGTTTAAAGCTCTGTTTATCGAAACCAACCCAATCCCAATTAAGGCGGCCTTGCGAATGCAGGGATGGTCAGTGGGCACCCCTCGCCTGCCTCTGCTGGACATTTCGGAGCAGGCTAAGGTTAGCTTGAGTGCAGCTATGGATCAGCTTAACCTCCTTCCCGATGCGGAGGGTGCCTAGCTCCAGCCATCGCAGCCAACAAACCCCAGCCAACATTAATGGGCGATCGCCCTGTGCTTTCCTGAGGGATAATGAGAGGGTGCCGAGCGAACCGTCCCCAACACCGATATCAGCGCGAAGATTGTTGAAAGACGGTTTTGACTACAAAAAGTTTTCCAACAACTGAATAGCTTTCCTTAGCCAACCTGCCCAGCAGAACAACCCCTTGATGCCTGATTCCCCCTCCTGCGCCTGGCGCTTTTACCTCTTGCTTAAAGCGGTTTTTCCAGGTTCCAGCAATCGCAGCCTTTCCCGGCCAAAAACCGCCTGCTTTTAGACCGATTACGTTACCAGTAAAGGATACACATGAGTCAAAAAGAAACCTCGCCCGTTCTAAAAATCATTCCCCTGGGCGGACTACACGAGATAGGAAAAAATACCTGTGTTTTTGAAATTAATGACGAAATCATCCTGCTAGACGCAGGATTGGCATTCCCCACCGATGGCATGCACGGGGTGAATATTGTGCTGCCCGACATGACCTATCTGCGGGAAAATCGTCACAAAATTCAGGGCATGATCGTTACCCACGGGCACGAAGACCACATTGGCGGCATTCCCTTCCACCTGAAGCAGTTTGACGTTCCTGTAATCTATGGTCCCCGGCTGGCAATGGCGCTGCTGGAAGGCAAGTTAGAGGAAGCAGGCGTGGCCGATCGGACTGAGCTACGCACTGTCCGACCCCGCGACATGGTGCGGGTGGGCAAGTCATTTTTTGTTGAATTTATCCGCAACACCCACTCCATCGCCGACAGCTTTACGGTGGCGATTCACACCCCTCTGGGGGTGGTCATCCACTCAGGAGACTTTAAGGTGGATCACACCCCTGTGGATGGCGAATTTTTTGACTTCCAGAAGCTGGCGGAGCACGGCGAAAAAGGGGTGCTTTGCCTAATGAGCGATTCGACCAATGCTGAGGTGCCAGGGTCTACGCCATCAGAACGGTCGGTCTACCCCAACCTGGATCGGGTTTTCCGTCAGGCTCCAGGCCGGTTGCTGGTGACTACGTTTGCGTCGTCTGTCCACCGGGTCAACATGATTCTGGAATTAGCGGAGAAGCACCAGCGGTCTGTTGCCGTGGTGGGGCGATCGATGCTCAACGTCATTGCCCATGCTCGTCAACTGGGATACATCAAGTGTGAAGATAGCCTCTTTATACCGCTTAACAAAATTAAGAGTCTGCCCCCCGAAAAGGTGCTGATTCTGACGACGGGATCCCAGGGTGAACCGATGGCTGCAATGACCCGCATTGCTGACCAGTCCCACCGCCAGATCAAAATTCAGGAGGGCGATACGGTCGTCTTCTCGGCAAACCCCATTCCGGGCAACACCATCGCTGTGGTCAACACCATCGACAAGCTGATGATGCAGGGTGCCCATGTGGTGTACGGGCGGCAAGAAGGGATCCACGTTTCTGGTCACGGTGCTCAGGAAGACCAGAAGCTAATGCTGGCGCTGACTCGACCCAAGTTCTTCCTGCCCGTACATGGTGAGCACCGCATGCTGGTGAAGCACGCCAAGACGGCACAGAGCATGGGCGTTCCCGCTGAAAATATGGTAATTATCGACAACGGAGATGTGGTGGAGCTGACCAAGGACAGTATTCGCATCGCGGACAAGGTGTCCTCAGGAATTGAGCTGATGGATACCTCCCGCAGCGGCATTGTCGAGGCCCGCACCCTGCGCGATCGCCAACATCTGGCAGAGGAGGGACTCGTCACCGTAGCAGCTACGGTTGACTGGAACGGCAAGCTCATTGCCCGTCCTGAGGTTAACCTGCGGGGTGTGGTCACCGCCGTTGAGAAGTCTCGCCTCGATCAGCTAGTGATGCAAACCATTGAATCGTTGCTGAGCGATCGCTGGTCTGAGTTCACCCACACCTTTAGCAAAGGTGAGTTAGATGTGGACTGGACAAAGCTACAGACTCAGATTGAGGCAGAGTTGCGGCGATCGCTCCGCCGTGAGCTAAAGAGCAATCCTCTGCTGATTGTGCTGCTACAAACTCCAGAAGTGTCTAATCGCTCTGCCCGCCAGGCCTCACCCGCCGTCGCTTCCTAAATAGGTTAGGAGATTTTCAGGAAAAAATTTACCCTCGTTGAACGGTTGCTAGGGGCAAATGGCCGCCCCTACGTCGTCCGATAGGATTATTTCCCAAAATCTCCTAAGTTGACACCCTGTCGAATGCCTGAGTAGAACTGCATTGAAAAAGGTTAGAAAACCGGGGCGCTCCCCCGGTTTTCTAACATGAATTTAATTGTGCCGACCTACTATCACCAGGGATTATGGCTGCATCAGTCGCCAGCACTCCTGGGCGATCGCCCAATCCTCCTCGGCGGTAATCACCAGCACCCGGACGGGGGAGCCGGCTGTAGCGATGTCAACGTCATGGGCGGTGGCGTCGTTCTTCTCTGGGTCGAGGGCGAGGCCCAGGAAGCGAAAGGCGTCACAGGCCCGTTCTCGGACATCGGGGGCGTGTTCGCCAATCCCGGCGCTGAATATAATGGCGTCCAGCCCCCCCAGGCTGGCGATCATGGCCCCCATTTCTTTTTGCAGGCGGTGGATAAACAGGTCAAAAGCTAACCGGGCGCGGTCGTTGCCCTGGGCGATCGCCTTGCCAATTTGCCGCAAATCGTTGGAGATGCCGGAAATTCCCTTGAGGCCCGACTGCTTGTTCAGCATCTGATCCACCTCGTCGGGGCTGTAGCCGCGATCGCGAATCAGGTGAATAAGAATGCCCGGATCGACGGAACCCGACCGACTGCCCATCATCAGTCCCTCCAGAGGGGTATATCCCATCGTCGTGTCAATGCTGTGGCCATCCCGAATGGCCGCCAGGGAGCAGCCGTTGCCCAGATGACAGGTGAGCAGACGCAGTTGATTCAGGTCAGTGCTGAGGATCTGGGCAGCTCGGTGGGCACAGTACTGGTGATTGATGCCGTGGAAGCCATAGCGACGAATGCCCTGGTCAAGCCAGTCGTAGGGGCCAGGGTAGACTGCCGCCGTCAGGGGCATCCGGGAGTGGAAGGCAGTATCGAAGACGGCTACCTGGGAAATATCGGAGCCAATTGCCCTCTCGATGGCCTCAACCCCTTCCAGGTTTGCCGGATTGTGGGCTGGAGCCAGGGGGATGAGGTCGGCGATCGCCTGCTTTACCTCTGAACTGATGAAAACGCTGTCCTGGTAGGTCTGCCCCCCGTGGACTACTCGATGCCCCACCACGTCTACCTGGTCGGGGTGGTCAATCACCTGGGTGTCGCCGCTCCAGAGGGTGCGCAGCATATCGGCAATGCCCGCTGGCTTCGAGTCGGGCTGGAGGGTTTTGGTAAGGGTTGCGCCGTGGGCCGTTTCTACCTTCAGCTCGGCTCCATCGTCACTTTTGGTCCAGTCGATCTGGGCATCCCACAGCGGCTCCGGGGGCGTCTTGGGGAGTGAGCCGCCAGAGAGGTCATAAAACCGGCTTTTCTGGCTGCTCGATCCGGCATTCATCACGAGAATTTTCATAGGGCAATTGTCGTAAAACAATCATGGAGCATCTGACTGGCATCAGCCTACTACGAGGTATGGTGATGGGTGGATCGCGATCGCTACAGTTAAATCTTTGATGAATCTTCGTGTCCTGCCCTCCCCCATCACCGCCAAATTGCCAAACATCCGCCAGCCAAACATCCACCCACTGGCTGGCCCTTATGGTAGGCAACTCCCGCCTGCATTGGGGCTGGTTTAATCAGTCCACCTTACTTTTGGCCTGGGATACGCCCCATTTCGCAGACGAGGCGATCGCCACCCTGGTGCAGCATCAATTGAACCCACCACCCCATTGGAGAGCCGATCTGAGCTGGCCCCTGGCGATCGGTGACTGTTCATCGCCGCCCCTCTGGCTGGCCTCGGTTGTCCCCCATCAGACCCAACGTTGGGCGGCCTATCACCCCAGTCATATCCTCACCCTCGACCAGATTCCCCTGAAAAATCTGTACGACACGTTTGGAATTGATCGAGCACTGGCCCTGTGCGGAGCCAGACAGCAGGTGGGTTTCCCAGCACTGGTCATCGACGGCGGCACCGCCCTGACCCTCACTGCCGCCGATGGGGATGATCATCTGGTGGGCGGAGCCATTTTGCCGGGGCTTCAACTTCAGTTGCGATCGCTCTCCCAAAGCACTGCCAGCCTGCCCCCGGTTTCCCTTCCCAGTTTTGAGACGTTGCCGAACCGCTGGGCCACCGATACTCCAGCAGCTATCCAAAGCGGCGTGGTTCACACCGTACTGGCTGGACTGCGGGACTTTATCGACGCCTGGTGGAACCAGTGGCCCACTGGCGCGGTGGTGCTTACGGGGGGTGATGGCCCGTTCCTGGCGCACCACCTGCACCGTTGTTTTGGGCAGCGCAGCCATTTGCTTTACGAGTCTCCCCACTTAGTCATTCTGGGCATTGGAGAGGTGCGGGCGAGGCAGAAGGCTCCAGGTGATTTTTAGACTTCTGGTATGTCCGCTCTGGTATGTCCGCAGATGGCGCAGATGAGCGCAGATAGAGAATCGGCGTGTACAAAGGCGAGGTGGTCATGGGGAAATGAGCTAAAAATCCAAAATCTCCTAACTATGGGGTTCTCCAAACAAAATCATCGAGCAAGCGATGTCCTGAATGACCTCGGTGGTGACGTCGCTCACCGCCAGACCCCCCGCTGTGCGCCGTCGCATGGATCGTAGAATGACCAGGTCAAAACTCTGGGAGAGATTGAGAATGGCCTGGGCAGGGCTGTCGCTGGCCACCATTTTCACATCCCACTGAATGGCGCTGTCTCCTTGGGCCATGTGCTGGCGAATCGCGCTCTCCAGGGCATCCACCTGATCCAGAGGAGTGCGGAGGCCGTGGATATGCACCACCAGCACCGAGCCGTGGTTCGTATCGGCAAAGAGCCGGGCAAAGTTAAGCACCTGAAGAGTTTGGGGCGTGAGGATTTTCACGGGCACCAGAATGCGGCTAAGGTTAATCGGCTCGTCCAGCAAACGGGTTACGGCTACTGGACAGTGGGCTGCCCAGAAGACGCTATCGGTAATTGTCCCGAATAGGCGCGATCGCAAATCCACCTGGCTCCAGCCCATGACAATCAGGTTGGCATTGGCCTCCCGTGCTGCCCGGCTGATGCCCTCTGCCACATCATCATCAATGCGAACGTCTGGCTGGGCCTCCACCTCAAAGCTGTGTCCCACTTCTACCGCCCGTTGCAGCAGGCGATGACTACGCCGCAGCGCCCCGGTCAATCCCGGTTCATCCATGTGGACGTGGGCCTTGACCACTGAGAGGGGCACAATGGTGCCGCTTTCGTGGCGGGCCAGCAGGGCGGCCAGCTCAATCAGGTTGCGCTCGGTCACCGGATTGGCGATGGGCACCAGCACCGTAAACCGGGCATTTTCTGCGATGTCAAACGGGTCGTCGAGGGCGATCGCTTCGACTGGCAGGGGGCGATCGCCGCCTTTCTCCTTCGTTAGTGGCAGCTTTACGGCAAACCGCTCCGTTAGCAGCGGCCCCAGCAGGGATGTCACCAGCATCAGCACAATTACGCTGTTGAACACCGATTCGGTCAACAGTCCCGCCCCGTATCCTGCCAGAGCCGCCGCCAGAGTTGCCGCCACCTGGGGGAGGGAAAGGGACCACATGGTCAGCATCTCGGGCCACGCGTACCGATAGAGGAGCTTGGCTACCAAAGCCGCCAGCAGCTTGCTGACCAGGAGACCCCCGACAATCGCCAGAGTGAGGGCCAGATTACTGGTAAGGCTTTCCACAAAAGCAGGCACATCCAGCAGTAGCCCCATGCCGACAAAGAAGAAGGGGATGAACAGGGTGCTGCCCACGAACTCGATTTTTTCTTCGACAGGGCCGTGCCCTACCACATCATTGACCGCCAGCCCCGCAAGAAACGCGCCCACGATTTTATCGACGTTGATTAATTGAGCGCCCACCGATGCCAGGAATACCGCCAGCAGGATAAAAAGAAACTGGTTGCTCTCTTCGTCCCCTGTGCGGCGAAAGTAGCTTTTTCCGGCCCAGTCCAGCCCAAACAGCACCGCTGCCGCATAGAGAGCCAGGGCAAAGAGCTGAACAATCAGGCTGGCCAGGGAAAATTCGCCTGCATGAATCGCGATGCAAATCGCCAGCACCAGCAGGGCGGCAATGTCGGTAAAAATGGTGGCCCCAATGGTGACTGTGACGGCTTCGTTGCGCACCAGCCCCAGCCGCTGCACGATGGGATAGCCCAGCAGGGTATGGGAAGCGAAAAGGGAGCCAATCAGAATAGAGGCATTGAGGCCAAACCCGAAGACTTGACCAATCACCGTGCCAATCGCCAGAGGCACCAGAAAAGTGGCCGCTCCAAAGCCCAGGGAGCGATCCTTGGTTTTGCGGAACTCAGCCAGGTCAATTTCCAGCCCCGCCACAAACATCAGGTAAATTTTGCCAATTTCCGACAGCAGATCCGTGGTTTCTGCGTCAGGGTCAAGCAACCCCAACCCGTCTGAACCCAAGACAACGCCCGCAAACAGCAGACCCACCAGCCCCGGCAAGCGCAGCCGCTCAAAAATAGGCGGCACCGTCAGGATTACCAGAAGCAAGATCGTGAAGGAAACGAGCGGGCTGTCGGGAATCCACTGGAGCATGGCAAGGGAAAAAGATTGAATAAAGTCTATGGGAACTCACTGATAAGATGACACATCTGAGGCGGCTGTGTCTTGTTTGAGAGAATTGCACCTGGCCTGGATGACACCACCGGCTTTATCGAATATTGAAGGGTTCGGGAACCGGATAAAACCCCTGGCTTCAGACGTGGGGATACAGACGGTTCTCGCGCCAGATGAAATCTGGCAGTCTTATGCTGAATGTGATAGCGTAAGAATATGA
>JAYKGU010000072.1:0-45207 GCA_035285585.1 Synechococcales cyanobacterium | reverse complement strand
CAAACGTTCAACCGAGGGTAAGTTTTTTCCTGGAAATCTCCTAAACACCCTAAGCCCACCCTAAGGAATATCCCCATCCCCTTTCACCGTGGGAGAGGGGAGCCAAAATTTATCGCCAGACCCAAAGCCCCTCTCCCAGACGGGGAAAGGGGTTCGGAGTGAGGCAAAATGGCCAGGAGCAAAGCCAGTGATCCAGTTGTCTTAACAGATAAGTAGGTCAGCACAATTAAATTCAGGTTAGAAAACCAAGGGAGCGCCCCGGTTGTCTAACCTTCGTTTTTCAATGCAGTTCTACTTAACTAGCGCGGTTGGGATGCAGCGTCAGTCGCTCCCAAGACGTTGACCTGAACTGGAGCTACACCCGACTGCATCATGCCCACGGCTCGGGCAGCGGCAGCGGACAGGTCAATAACCCGGCCCCGGCTAAACGGCCCCCGATCGTTTACCCGAACGACCACGGTCATGCCGTTGTTCAAATTAGTCACCTCTACCAGCGTGCCGAAGGGCAGACTGCGGTGGGCAGCGGTCAGAGCATGCTGGTTAAACACCTCTCCGCTGGCACTTCGCCGACCATGGAAGCCAGGGCCGTACCAGGACGCCATGCCGGAGAAGCTGAACTGGAGCGGCCCCAGGGCAATGCGGCGGGCATTTTGCTGGGGTGCCCCTTCGATGGCGGAGAGGGGGTCGGCCCCACCCATCTGGCGGCGGATACGGTTGGTTGCCTGCAGCACATCTTCGGCCAGTTCGCCCGTGGTATCGGGCAGGATGAGCCGTTCGTCAAATTCCACCAGCATGGTGTCGTTCACCCGAATGACATACTTACTCAGGTCTTCGTCCCAGTGGGCGGTGATTTGCTCAGAATTCAGGCCGTCGCGGTGGAACTGGTTCAGTTGGGCGGCGATCGCCGTGGCTCGCCAGACGGGGTCGTGGCTGTAGTCGGCTGCATCTGGCGAAGTCGCCTGGATGGTTGAAGCTTCGGGGGAGGTGGAAGCGCTTTCAGCCGTTTCCTGGGGGCTGTCCTGGGAAGCCATCTTCAGGCCAGCGGTGGCCTCGGTGGACAGGCGGGAAGGCGGAGCAATACCCGCGGCGGAAGCCAGGGGCTGGGATTGGGTGTGGGCCTGGGTGAGGCGATCGCCCAAAAATGTGAGGACGGGAATGCCTCGCACGTAAAGGGTGGCGGCCTGACGCCCGTCCATGACATGACCATGAACGGTAGCAATCGCTTCCACTTCAGGGATAGACAGTTCGTCAGACTGGTACTCGCCCACCTTGACAACCTCAGCGGCGGTGTCGGGGGCTTCTGCCTCCACAGGCACAGAGGTCAACGTTTCCGGGGGTGCGTCTGCGTGCGGAACACTGCTTTCGGAATTCTCGTCGTTAGAGGCAATCTCGTCTGCCTGACTAGACGGGGCAACTCCCAGGGTTGCAATGAGAAGAGCCGCAGTCAATCCACTCCAAAGTCGTTGATTCATAAATACTCTTGTCAACGGTAATGAAGAACCGGACCGATCGCGACAGCCAGGTAGCGGGTCAGCAGCCTGAATGGGGCGATCGCTAACTCATACTCGTTATGAGTTTGTGTCCAGTTTTGGAACTGTTACAAAGTAACATGAAGTTTTTGGAAAGTGGATCAGGGGTAGCCGACAACTGCCTGCAACTTTACCTAAACTTCATAATTGGTTTTGCCCCCAATTTCTGGTTTCATCCCTGCCAAGTTGTTGTCTGGCAAGCATCGTGTCTGTGCCAAGTCAATATTCTGCCAGAATTTGGTCTGCCAGCAACTTTATTGAAAAAATACGCAAATTTAATATTCCTTTTATCTTTCAAAGAAAGCTTCGTGATATAGAGAATTTTTCAGCCAGCATCTATTCCCAGAGGCGATCGCCCGAGAAATTCCCAGAGGCGATCGGCTGAGAAATTGCCAGAGGCGATCGCCCCCATGGGAGTGCTATTCACTCTCCAGACTGTCCACCCGGAAGGATTGGGGGTACGCTGGGCAGGCTCGAAATCCTATTGAGGAGATTTCCGGGAAAAAATTTATCTTTGGTTAAACAGTCGGTAGGGGCAAATCGGCCATTTGCCCCTGTATTACCGGGTCGGATCATTTTCAAAAATCTCCTAAGAATCGTGAATTGAATAACCTGTAATTATCCGAGCTGTGGGGGCATGGAATTCCATGCCCCTACAGCTCGGAATCTCACATTAAATTCACATCCCTAAATATGTCGGCACAATCGGTAACGCTCGTTTCCAGAAAAGGCTTAAAACAGGCGGCTCAGGGACACCGCTCGCTGCTGGCGCACCTGCTCATAGAGCAGTTCCAAACGGGTGATGTTCTGGCTCAGGGTGTAGCGGGCCAGCACCCGCTGGCGGGCCTTGTGCCCCAGAGAATCCGTTAGCTCGGGATGGTCGCGGCAGATGGGCAGGAGGGTGCGCAACTGGGCGGTCACTCGCTGCGTGTTGAGGATGACCCCGGCTCCGTCCGCCAACGCTTCTCCGTCTGCGCCCGCATCGGTGGCCAGACAAGCCAGACGGCAGGCCATGGCCTCCAGCAGCGACAGGGACAGCCCTTCTACCAGGGACGGCAAAATGAAAACATCTGCTCCCCGGAGAATCTCAATGCGGCGCTGCTCATCCGCCACAAACCCCATCCACATGATGCCGTGCTCCGAGGTGTAGGAAGCCATCAGGGAGGGAGCCAGAGGCCCATTGCCAACGATCACCAGGCGACAGCGATCGCCCATGTCGGAATGCTTCCAGGCCCGTAGCAGGGCTTCCACATTTTTTTCAGGGGAGATACGCCCCTGGTAGACAAACAGGCGATCGGTGTGGAGTTGAGCTTTAAAGGAAGAAGGGCCAGGGCAATACTTACTGATATCAACGCCGTTGGGGATAACAGCCACGGTTTTACCAGGCACCCCCAGCCGCATCAACAAATCCCGCTGGATGTCGGAGAACACAATTACCCGGTCATAGTTGGCCAGGAAGGGAGCATACACCTGGTAGGTCAGGTGCTGGGTACCAGAGGTGAGATTCCGGCGCTTATAGTCAAACGGCGGATGGAACGTGGCCACCAGCGGCAGGTTAAGTTCCTCGCAAATTTCCGGCAGCAAAAAATCCAGGGGCGATAGGGTCAGGGAGGCATGGACGAGGTCGGGTTTGAGGCGACGGAGGGACTCGACCAGCACCCGGCTGGATTTGAGTGAGGGAATGGTGTAAATCTGGGACTTGTAAAGGCAGGGGATGGAGACTTCCTGAATTTCTGAATGGCGATCGCCCCCTGCCTCGGAGTGGTCAAAATGAAAAAAGCTAACCTGATGACCGCGATCTAAAAGGGCGTTTGTGACCTCTCTGCTATAGGTAACATTGCCGCAGAAGGGGGACTTTTTTCCAAGCCAGGCAATATGCATTCAAATGTGTCAACGTAACTGGTAAGCTGCTAACCCAATACAGGATCTAGCTCACGGGTGACGATGCGCTTGCCGATCCCTTACGGGAACTATACCAGGTCAAGAGACCCCCAGTAATCACCAGCACGGACAATCCCAAAAGAACAGTGTGCAGTCCAAAACAGGTTTCAGCCACCCCAGCCAGGGCGAGGGGCAGGCTCAGGGCAATGTTCACCGCGTTGTTCTGCAGGCCAAACACTTTTCCCCGCATTGCTTCTGGGGTTTCGGCCTGGATGGTGGTTTGCATAGGAATGCCGATGCAGGCGGCACACGCACCCAGGCAACCAATGACGACTAACGTGGGAATCAGCTGCTGGGTAAGCCCAGACAAAGCCGCCAGACACGCGGCGACGCCAATCGACCCGATCAGACTAATGCGGCGACGGGGGTGATGTTGGCCGAACTGGCCCACGGCCACCGCTCCCACGGCCATGCCCACCCCACAGGCCGCCAGCAAAAAGCCAAACTGGTCGGCGTCCAGGGCGGGCATTACCTCCGCCAGCCGTACTGCCAGCACCGCCAGAGCTGCAAAGACTGAGAACAGAATGACCAACTGGATCAGGGCCGATCGCACCCGGTCGTGCCCCTTCAGATAAGACAGTCCATCTCGAATATCTTGCCAGAACTCTTGCCAGAATTGGGGTCGGTCGCCCTGCAAATGCACCCCCCGCTCCCGCGTATTGGTGAGCAGCAGCAGTAGCCCAGCCGCTCCGTAGCTCATACCCACCAGCAACTCTTTGCCAATATCGATCGCGCCGCTCAGGGGAGCAATAAGCGCATCGGCGAGTTCCAGCACCGGCTCGCCCAGGGCAAAGCCAATAATCACCGAAGCCATCATCGTGGTGGTGTAAAGGGAATTGGCCGACAGCAGATGGCGCGGCTTCACCAGCAGTGGGATGGCTGCCTGCTCTGCCGGGGCAAAAAACTGGGTCAGGGTAGACACCAGGAAAGTAACGCTCAGCAGCATGAAAAAGCCGATGGGCACACCCCACAGCCCTTGCCAGCCCTGGGTGAGCCAGATGAGACCGGGCAACAGCACCACCAGCGCTCCCCGCAACAGATTAGTGGTTACCATTACTGCCCGTTTGGGCCAGCGATCGACGAACACCCCCGCCAGAAACCCAAACAGCACCGCTGGAATCGTGAAAATGATCATCAACACCGAAACCCAGCCGCTGATGGGCTGGTCGCTGCTCTGGAACTGGTGAGAAATGATGGCGATCATCAGCACCAGATAAACTTTGTCGGCAATCTGGGAAAAGACCTGCCCGCTCCAGAGAGCCAGGAAGTTGCGGTTTTTCAAGACAGGCCAGAAGCCGTGCTCTGACGCGCTGGCTTGCCCATGGGGAACGGGTATCGCCCCATCACCCACCGAAGGTGAGTCAGGCGGCTCATGTTCAGGACCGTATTGCAGCACAGGCGAGTGAGGAGGATAAGCCACATCCTTAATTTCACCAAGTTTGACTGACTCGGCCAGCGGCTTGGAGGAGGGATTGGTCAGGGTGTCGGAATCGTGGATGGTTTCGAAGCTCATGCGCCTGCATCACTGTACGTCAACAAATGGGAAGCCGATGGAAAAATTATTGGGCTGAATGGGGGCGATCGCCCAGGGCATCTGTCTAACCTCTGGCCTGGCTATCAAAGGCCGACGAGAAGCAAGTCTCGATCAGCGCTGCCGAGCGGATCAACTGATCAAAATGATACTGGGAATAGTGTCTCAGCAACCGCTCCAGGGATAGCCAGACCGGCTCTGCCGCCAGAGTATTTCCCCCTGGGATGGCGGACTGTCCGGCAAATTGGAACTGCTCCTCAATTAGAGGATAAAGGGTGCCATCCGGTTGAAGCAAATCGGGCAGGGAGAGATGCTGCAGGATAGCCAGCTCCAGGGCCGTTAATTTCACCAGCAGTGGGGAAGTCCGTCCAGGAGACTGCCGGGGGGACTGACGGGCGGTTTCTGGTGGGGAGGCAGGACGCTGGGGGCGATCGCCCTCAGCAACACGGCGCGATCGCCCCGACAGGCCAGCCCTCCCCGTCGCCACCGGGTAAGCTGGAGCCGTTTCCCTGTCAGCGGCAGGTTCGGCTGGGGTGAGGCACACCGTTCCCCCGGCGGCAGCGTCAAACCCGATGCGCCAGTTGGGGTCAGCGAAGTCAGGGGTAATGGGCCGCAGAGACAGGCAGCAGTGCTGCACCTGGGGAGCCAACCCCGCCAGGGCCAGCAGGTGAAACATGGCGTGCACCAGGCTGGCCAGGGTCTGCGATTGTGGGCGGACAGCCAGCCGCTCCAGATGTTCCACCAGCAGGGTATAGAGATCTTCCTGGGGCTGCTGGCTGGGGGCCTGACAGAGGGCCAGTTCCGCCAGGTATTGCCCCGCCGTGAGCTTGCCCAGATCCTGCCCCAGCCTGGGGAATGACTGGAGGCTCTCGGCCTGCACCAGTTTATCGAGGGAGCGCCCCTGGGCAATCAGTAAGTTGTTGATCACAAAGACATTGCTGATGCCCCGCAGGCTGGAGCGGTGCTTGCGTGCCCCTGGTGCGACCACGCGAATCACCCCCCGCTCCCGCGTCAACACGGTGAGGAGGCGATCGCTCTCCCCCAGGGGAATACTCTTCAAATTAATGCCCGTGGCTTTGTAGGTGCCGCCCATAGTCAATCGCGAGGATTTACAAATTCTCCTGTTTCGGCTGGGGGTCGTCTAGATGCTGGAGCTGCCGGATCAGCTCAGGGCCGCGCGACGTGCCCAACCGGGTTGCCCCCGCCACTACCAGGGCGATCGCCTGTTCCGCCGTGCGAATGCCCCCCGACGCCTTGATGCCCACCCGATCCTTCGACACCTCCCGCAGCAGCCGCACATCCTCCACCGTAGCTCCCCCAGCCCAGCCCGTACTGGTTTTCAGGAACTGCACCCCCGCATCCATACAAATCTCCGCCGCCAGCGCCTTTTCGTCATCGGTGAGGCGGGCGGTTTCCAGAATGGCCTTCACGAGCAGCCCGGTGGATTCACAGATTTCTGCCAGCTCCCGATGCACCTCATCCGTTTTCCCAGCCCTGAGCCAGCCCAAATTAATCACCACGTCCAGCTCCCGTGCGCCATTGTCGGCAGCCTCCTGCGCCTCATATAGCTTAGCCGCTGAGGTCGTCGCCCCGCTGGGAAAGCCGATAACGGTACAGACCTGGGGACGACGGTTGTGCAGCCGCTCCACCGCCTGCCGAACGTGAACCGGGTAGACGCAAACCGTCGGGAATCGGTACTGATCGGCCTCTTCACAGCAGCGAACCACCTGATCGGGGGTGGCCAGCGGGTTGAGCAGGGCGTGATCAATCAATTCCGCCAGGTTAGTGGCATCGAGGTTAACGGAGGTGAGCATACCGAAATCGATTGTTGGACAGAAAACAGCGCTGGGAGGGGGCGAGAGAAAGGTCTATATCCCCAGCATAGACGGCTTTAGCGTAAACCGCGCTGAGCTGAACCAACGGATAGAAACTGATTCGACTGATTCGTACAGAGTTTATTTTCATTTTGCAATGGGCGATCGCCCCCATCTACCCTCCAGCGACAGATTAGGTCCAGAATCCAGGAGTCAGAATTCAGGAGGGATTTGGCTTCTGACTCCTGAATCCCGACTTCCATCCTTGAAAAAGCTGCCCGCTACAAGTTAGTGTCCTCATTCATCTGCGTCACCTGCGTCATCTGCGGATCTCCCACTGCGCCACAACAACAGGAAACCCATTTCAGAAAGTGCTTAAAAGTACCCCGCTGGGTGCCGTAGTTGACCCGGTGGGATGACCATCATAGAGCTAATGAACGCCCAAGGTGCATTGCAGATTTCTTTTTGCGGGCCAACCATCTATTTTCATCCACCCAGGAGACATTTCCCTATGATGAGCGATCGCCGACTTGAAGCCCTCCAAATCCGTCGCGATGCAGCAGAACTCGCCAGCCAGCGCGTCCACCCCGACCATGTCAGCAACCATGAAGAGCTGCGCTACCGCGATGCCCAAAACAAGCCCACCCACATCGCCAACTTCACCAAAGGACTGCCCCACGATCCCAAAACCGGATTCCTGACTTCCGCAGCCGACTACCAGCGGTTTGTGCGCGGCATCGACTCCGGCGACGAGCGAGACTTCCGCGACACCCCCGTTGGGCCGCCTGGGTTTGCGGCATCCGGTCGCGACAAGCCTGAGTGGAAGTCAGCCCTGGCCAGCAACTTTAAGCGAGGCGGCAAAGCCCAGGCCCATGAAACCCCAGGAGCCAAAGTCCGCGCCTGGGAGAGTGCTGGAGCGGGTCTCACCTTTGACCTGCAAGGCCCCGATGCCCAGGCCGTAACCATGCCCCCGGCTCCGACCCTCGACAGCCGGGAACTGGTGGCCGAAATGCTGGAAGTTTACGAAATGGCGCTGCTGCGGGATGTGCCCTTTGCCGAATTCGCCAGCTCCCCCAAAGTGCAGAAAGCCATCACCCGGCTGAACAACACCCCCTGGATCGGCAACACCAATCTGGCGGGACTTACCCCTGCGGAGCAGAGCCGCCTGCGAGCCACCCTCACCCCCCAGACAGTGTTCCGGGGCATCACCCCTGGAGACGAGGTGGGGCCATACCTGTCCCAGTTCCTGCTCATTGGCAACAAGGGCCTTGGCAATGGTAACCGCCTCACCGATGGGTTCATCCAGTATGGTGCCATCCGCATTGACCAGCGGGTACGGGTAGCCACCCCCAAAAAGGACTACATGACCACCTGGGAAGCCTGGGTGGATGTGCAGAACGGGGCAGACGTGCGAGGCGCTGAAACCTATGTGGATGAGCCGAAGTTCCGCTTCATCGCCACCCCCCGCGACCTGGCCACCTACGTCCACTACGACGCCCTCTATGAAGCCTACCTCAACGCCTGTTTGATCATGCTGAGCCTGGGTGTGCCTTTTGATCCGGGAATTCCCTTCCTGGAGAGCGATCGCCTCGACCGTCAGCAGGGCTTTGCCCAATTTGGCGGCCCCCACATCCTATCTTTGGTAACGGAGGTGGCGACAAGGGCACTCAAGGCGGTGCGCTATCAGAAGTTCAACGTGCATCGGCGCACCCGTCCCGAAGGCGTGGGCGGCCTGCTCAACCTCTATGCCAATGGCCAAACCGCAGGCGTTGAGGTGATGGAAACCCTGGCCAACGGCTTTGGCAATGACTTCCTGAAGGAAATTGCCGAGCACAATGCAGAGCAAAATCGGATTCATGGCGATCGCCAGAAGGATGCCAACAACGGCTTTGAGAACTCCTTCCTGCTGCCCATGGCCTTCCCCGAAGGATCTCCCATGCACCCGGCCTATGGAGCCGGTCACGCCACCGTGGCTGGAGCCTGCGTCACCATCCTCAAAGCCTTCTTTGACCACGGTGCCCAGCTCCTGGATCCTGATACCTGTGAGCCAATCTGCTACCAGCCATCCGCCAAGGGCGATCAGCTCATCCCCTGCAAAGGCCCTTCCAAGCCGCTGACGGTGGAAGGCGAACTGAACAAGCTGGCCTCCAATATCTCCGTCGGGCGCAACTGGGCCGGGGTGCACTACTTCACGGACTACATCGAGTCGGTGCGGCTGGGCGAGGCGATCGCCCTGGGCATCCTGGAGGAGCAAAAGCTCACCTACGGCGAGAACTTCTCGATGACCGTACCCCTATTTGATGGCGGCACCGTGCGCATCTAGCACGCTGCTTACCTCTAAACCTCCCGACTCCACAGCGCCTGCACCAACTGGCTGGCAAATTCGGCCCCGAAGATCTTGGCCGCCATGGCATTGCCCGGATCCCGTTCGGCGCTGACCTGCCGCATCCGCAAATCCCGTTCCGCCAGAGCCACTTGCCTTTCAGGGGGAACGGGACTGGCCTGCGCCACCCAGTTGAGCCAGCGGGAGCAAACGTCCTGGGCGGTTGTTTCGATCAAAGCAAAGGTTTCCACCGCCCCCGGAGCCGTAAAGCAAAGGTGGGCAGGCGACTGAATTTGCCGAATCGGCAGCCCCTTACTCACAAACAAAGTCAGGTCGGGATTGGCCCTCAATGCCAGATAGGTGGCGTTGAGGGCTTCATAGTATTGATCCGCATAGTCCAGATCCGTCCACAGATCCACCCTGGGAAGGTAGTCCATATAAAAGAAGGGCTGGGGAATGGTGCCAAATTCAAACGCCAGATGGGGCACCTGGAGGTGGGGGCGGAGCCAGACGGTGAGGCGCAGGGTGCCAAACCCCATTCTGGGCGCGTTGAGGTGGGAAAGTACCAGCTTGTCGATCTGCTCCCCTTGAAAGGTGAGGAGGGAGCCTTGCACACCACCATCGGAGCTGGCAAAGGTTTGGAAAGGCTGTTCGGTCTTGGGAAAGACGGTGAGGTGACGGGTAATTTCGTCGTATAGCCCCCCCAAAATTTGCTGTAGTCGCTTAAATGCAGCGGCCTGGTCAAGTTCCGTTTGAGTAGACATGGTGTCCTCCTGACGCTAACGATGCAGCAAGTCTAGCGCTGCCTCCAAACATCGTATAGCCCTGGGGGCTAAGGTTCGAGTGTGGAACCCCCGCGCCGCAGGGGTTCCACACCTCTTGAATGTCCTAACGAGAAAGCGTAACGCCATAAATACCGCTGCGGCGGTTGAGATCGTGGCAGGGAGCGATCGCCCATCTCCCGTTCCCAGGGAAAATTCTAAAGAAAATGGTTAGAAAAACAGAAATTATGGGTAGACTATGACCGTAAAAATACCTGCTACCGATGTATCTTCTGATAGTCATTTTACGGATAAAACTTGACCCATGACCCAGAAACACCCGATGGCTGCATCCCTCCCCCGATGGCGGGTGGGCTGGTGTCTGTTTGCATCCACGGCAAACGTGCTGGTTGCCCTCACGTTTTTAGGGCTGGTGTTGCTGAGTGGGGCGCTGCTGGTGGGGTGGCTGTGGGGGTTTGTGCTGACCACCGAGACCCTGGAATTTGCCATTTTTGCAGGCATCTTCATCGTGGTGGCGTCTCCCTTCACGGTGTACCTGCACCGTCCCCAGCGGGCAACCGCAGAGAATGCCCCTGAGCTGATGGCAGCGATGCAAGCCTGTCCGGTGCTGCTTAAGCCTCGCCTGGTAATTGTGGAGATGGGGGCACCCAACGCCTTTGCGGTGGGATGGTGGCCCTTCTCATTTCTGGCGGTTTCGGAGGAACTGCTGGCTGCCGTGCGGTCGGACTCGTCACCGCTGGATCAGGCAGCGCTGAATGCCATAGTGGCCCATGAAATCGGGCACCACATTTTGGGGCACAGCCTCTTCTCGCCGGTCTTTGCGGTGGCGGCTTGGATGTGCGATCGCGCCCTCCCCATGCTCAGGGGCGGCACCTTAAGGCCGGGCATGATGCTCCTCTACGTCCTGGCCCTGGCGCTCTCGCCCCTGCTCAAGCTCATCCAGGCCACCTTTTCCCAGGAATTTGAGTTTGCGGCGGATGCTGTCAGCACCCTGTACTGCGGCAGTCCCCAGGGGTTGATCACCGCTTTGGCCGCCCTCGCCCCCTATCTCGACCGCACCGCTGCTTCGCCCCTCACCAGCATTCTGGCCAGTCATCCCGGTACCGAGGCTCGCATCAAGCGGCTGCAATCCTTTCAGCCCCTTCAGCTGGCCCCCCAAACCTCCGACAAAACCCTAGACGAGAACCACTAGAACCATGCTTGAACTGACGCTGGCGATCGCCCTGTTCATTCCCTGCGTGTTGCTGCTGGTCTGGACGGCGGTATCCGTCTACACCTTCTTGAACGCGGAAAAGATTACCCTGGCCACCGTGCGGCCCATCTTCCTCCCGGCGGTGCTTTTTCTGGGGGCGATCGCCGCCTATTGCTGGTTCTTCTTCCCCGGAACCACCAGCGGCTTGCTTTACCAGGTTCTCTATCCCCACCTGCCCACCCTGGGGCTGTGTTTGCTGGGGGGGATTCCCGTGGCGATCGGGGCCGTTCAAATTTGGGGCGATTGGCGGCGACCCATTGGCTACACCTGGGTCGGCATTGGGCTGTTTCTGGCGGGGCTGATTCCCGTGTTCCTCTACTACTCTACGGAGGTGGCCCTCTATGCCGCCAATCCCCTGCGGGAGCTGGATCAGCCCCTGGCCGCCGACCTGCAGCGCTTCCAGTTCACCCCCTACCCCGTGGCCCGCAACCTGTTGAAGAACAGCTACGGCGACTCCGGCGGCCATGTGGACATTAACCATGTGGACAATACCCTGCTGCAAGGGGTCAACGCCTACGTGGCTCCTGTCATTCCTGATGGCCTTGTGCAAGCCCTGCGGCCCGTGCCCCGCTTCGAGGTGCTCTACGACTTTGAAACCGGCCCTGAAATTAATCCTGTAGAAGAGGCGTTTCCCTATGCTCCCGGCCTATTCTTTCTCAACGACCTGAACCGCCGCGCCTACCAGTTCCGCCACTTCACCATCTTTGACAACACCCACTACATTGAGAACCCAGATCGCCCCAGTGAGCTAATTGCTGTCCTGCCGGAGTGGGGATGGGCCTTCAACCACTTTCGCATGGTGCCTACCTGGCAGGGGGCCACCCTCGTCTATCCCTCAGGCCAGATGCGGCATCTTTCCCCCGCAGACATTCAGAAAAATCCAGCCTTTCGCGGCCTGCCCCTCTATCCCAGCGAATTGGTGAGGCGGCGGGCCAATGCCCAGAACTTTGGGCTGGGGACAGGTCACCTGGAGCGCATCCTCAACGGCATCGGCAAACGCCCCGGCCAGGTGGAGCTTCCCAGCCAGGCGGAGCTGTTTTTCCTGCCCGTGGCAGGGGGCGAGAGCTACTACGCCTACTCCCTGGAGCCTCGCGGTCGGGGGCAGGGCTTTGCGGAAGCCTTCTACGTCAACACCCACACCGGGGAGGGGCTGCGGGTGCGTTTCCAGGGGCAAAACCTGCAAAGCCCCGCAGCAGCGGCGGAAGTGGTCAAAGGAATTCCTGGCTACAACGTGGGGTATGACGTGGTCAGTCCCCGCCTGACCACCCGCCAGGTGGACGGGAAGGTGCAGGTGGTGCTGGTCTATGCGATCGTGCCTCGTTCTCGGCAGGCCGTTGCCAAAACCGTTGCCGTCGATCCTCAGTTGGGCCGTTCCTCTGGCCCCTACGCCTTTGACACCCGTGCTGACCTGGTGGCGTGGCTCCAGGGGGGCGAGGTGCAGGAGAAGCGCAACGCCGTTTCCCTGGAGGAGATTGAGGCCGAGCTACAAAAGGCGCTACAGATGATCAAAGACCTGAGGGCGTTGAATCCAGTTGGACTGAACTAAGGAAATTTCAAGGAAAAAAATTACCTTCGGGTAAATGATTGGTAGGGGCAAATGGCCTAATTTGTTGGGGTTGCCATTGGATTTGGGGAGACAACATCTTCCTTCAATACTTTCCCTTAACGTTTCTAGGATGCACACAGACAAAAAAGTGGAGCTTTAGAACCCATTTGAAAAACCCTAACGGGGTTGGGGAACCTGACTCAAAATCCCCCTTTAAGGGGAGAAATTTTAGCGAAACTATATTGCTCCGCATCCTAACCTCGATAGGGGAATGGGACGCCAGTAATTTCACAATTTTTTATATTCAAAGAAAAATCGGATAGGATCAGCACCATATCCCTACCCCAGTTGCAAACCTGAAGCCTCAGACCCTGCAACTGGTGGGGCACTGCCGATCGCCCAACCCTTCCCATTTCCCACCCCAATCGCACTGAGAAGTTGCCTCACTGACCGGCTGGCCAGCTCAAAACATACTGTTCCTGCTCCGCTGTTTCAGGTGACTGGCAAATGGCTGCCTTCGAACACGCTTGCCAAAGCTCGCGGAGCCTGGTGAGGGCGGCCTCTCCGGCAAATCCATGGCGGGCGAGCCAACAGCCCACAATCAGCCCTGTGCGCCCAATGCCGCCCCAGCAGTGCAAATAAACCACTTCACCCTGCTGGAGATGGTAGTCAATGGTGTCGAGGATGGCGATCGCCTCTTCCACCGAAGCCGGTACTGATACATCGCGAATAGGAAACCGCTGGTGGGCAGCAGTCTCCAGAAAATGGTCGTAGGGCAGCAGCCCATCCCAGGTGTCCGTCAGATCAATGAAGGTGGTCACCCCCGCATCGATCAGCGCCTTGATCTTTTCCCGCGACGATGCTTCATCCAGAGTGCGGGGATACTCACCAGCTAGAAATTTACCGGGAACGACCCAATAGCAGTGCGGAATGGGCTGATCCATTAGGGTGTGCAACCTCATTGTGGATACTTGCAGAGATGGCGAAAGGCTTCGCCAATGACCAGGTGAGTATGTGGAGCGAACCCGCTGACGGCTTTGCCCCCCTGCTGTGAGCATTAACGAAAATTTAGCAGCCTGCATCACCGTGAGAGCCGGTGAATCAACCCTCCCGCATTGAGCAGGCCATCCTGTCCCGCATCCTAACCTCAGCAGGGGAAAACGGGAGCGATCGCTTCATAATTTTTATTTTTAGAAGATTTTTGAACAGATATGTAGAGACATGGCACATCAAGCGGGCGATCGCCCATGAGGCTCTAGAAAGTCAATTTCTGGCCCCAACGGCACGACGCCAGTGGGATTAATGGTGCCGTGGCTTTGATAGTAGTGGCCTTTGATGTGCTGAAAATTCACCGTCTCCGCCACCCCTGGCGTTTGATACAGGTCGCGCACATAGGCCCACAGGTGGGGGTAGTCCACAATCCGCCGCAGGTTGCACTTGAAATGGCCCACATACACTGCATCAAAGCGCACCAGGGTGGTGAACAGCCGCCAGTCGGCTTCCGTGGGGCGATCGCCCGTCAAATACCGTTTTTGGGAGAGGATGCCCTCCAGCCAGTCCAGGCTGTCGAACAGGGGCTTCACGGCTTCCTCATAGGCATCCTGGGTGGTGGCAAATCCGGCTTTGTAGACGCCATTGTTGACCGTGTCGTAGATGCGATCGTTGAGGGCGTGGATTTCATCCCGCAGATCTTCGGGATAGTAGTCGCCAGGGGCCGCACCAATGCCGTCAAAGGCGCTGTTGAACATGCGGATGATTTCTGCCGATTCATTATTAACAATGGTCTGTCGCTGCCGATCCCACAGAACGGGCACCGTCACCCGCCCGGTGTATTCTGGGTTCACCTGGGTGTAGACCTCATAGAGGTATTGGGCATTGTGGATGGGGTCGGGGATGACACCCGGTGCAGATTCAAAGGTCCAGCCGCGATCGCCCATAAACCAGTCAACCACCGAGAGGGAAATCATCTCTTCCAGCCCCTTCAGTGCCCGAAAGATCAGGGTGCGGTGCGCCCACGGGCAGGCGTAGGACACATAGAGGTGGTAGCGGCCTGCTTCCGCCTTAAAGCCCCCCTCACCGCTGGGGCCAGGGCTACCATCGGCGGTCACCCAGTTGCGAAACTGCGACTCCTGGCGGATGAAGCGCCCCCCCGTACTTTTCGTGTCGTACCACTGGTCGTGCCAGACGCCATCAATTAGTAGGCCCATGATGCTCCTCCGTATTTTGCTTGTCGCTCCCTTTTACCGATAGCACGTCTGGCTGCCAAATGCCCAAATCCAATTACTCCTGGAGTAGGAAATCGCGAGACGCCGCCCAAGTTTTGACCCAAAAAGATTACAATGTGGCTGCATATACGGGAACGCATCGATAAACCGCAGTTGAAATCAGGGGAGTACTCCTAACAGTACTCCTGGGTTCTGGCTGGCTCTGTTTATGGATGTCTGTTGATTTATGGTGGTGATAGGTCTGGGGTCAATTATGGCAGAACGTCCAATCAAGAAATCCGAACGCATGGCAGCCGCTCAATCCAGTGACGGTGAGTCAACCAGTCAGGAAAAGCCAGTCAGCCAGGAAAAGCAAGACCGAGAGTTTAGCCCACCCGCCAAAGGCAAGGGCCAGAAGAAGGGGGGCAAGGGCCGTGACAAGCAGCGGGATGAGAAGCCCTCCACCCCCATGAACCCAGCCCTCATGCGGGGGCCAAAGCCAGTGCCGCCGAAGCCGCCGAAGGAAGAAGAACCCGAAGCTCCCGAAGCCACTGAAGCCGCCGATGAATCGACCGGCGACGAGGCACCTCCAGAGGAGAGCTAGCCGTAAAGCAGCGGTTCCACCCATGCCGTAGGGGCCATTGGCCAATGGCCCTGGCCAACCGGCGGGTCAAAGTCGATTGGCCAAAGTGGATTTTTCCTGGAACATACGGCGTTACGCTTTCGCGTTAGGACATTCAAGAGGTGTGGCCCCCCCGCGACGCGGGGGGGCCACACTCAAACCTTAGCCCGTAGGGCTATACCGATAAGTTCAGCCATGAATATCTACGATTTTCTCCGTCAGACCCAGCGCCAGCGGGTCAGCGATGGCAGCCTGCGGCCCATTTTGAGCGATCGCGACAACAGGGGTGAACCGGCAACCCGGCAGTTGGTGCTCATCTGGCCCCAGTTGGGAGACTTTGACAGCCTGGAATATGCCTGGTGGCTGCGGCGGGAGTGGCCCCAACTGCAGGCTGTGGGCCTGGTGATCCGCGCGGTGGGCATTGGCGATCGCGCCTCCGGTGAACGCTTCTGCACCTACACGGGCTTTCCCGCCGACGCTCTTTTTGTTGATCCCCAGGCGGATCTGCACCGCCAGCTCCAGCTCTATGGGGGGCTGGCCTTCAAGCTGCCGGGGCTATCCCCCGCCCAGACGGCATGGCTCAACCTGATGCTGATGTGTGCGGGCCTGGGCAGTCCGGGCACCCTGGCGGAAGTCTTGCGGGGCTATCGGGGCGATCGCCAGTCTCCCCAGCTCATCCACGACGATGAGGTGATCAAAGCCCCTCCCCTGCCGCCTTTTAAGGGATCGTTCTTCAGGTGGGCGGGGGGCAACGGCTTTCAGCGACCGTTTGAGCTGGCCACCCTGCGGCTACGCAACATGGCCGAAGTGCTCAGCCACTGGCAGACCTACGTCCCCGACAGCACCTACCTGACCCAGCGGGGCGGCACCTTTCTCTTCGATGCTGACGGAAATCTGCTGTACGAACATCGCGATCGCGGTATTCTGGGTTTTGCCGCAAACATGAGCAATCCGCTGTCCTTTCTGTCCATGGAAGCCTGAGATGAAACACTTCAGTTGGGCGATCGCCTCCCTGCTGGCTGGGCTGGTGCTATTCGTCACCGTTGCCCCCAGTGCCCTGACCTTCCATCCAGAGGGTCGGCAACTGGCGGGTCATTTTGGCTCCCCTTCTCTCAACTTTGGGAAAAGGGGCTGGGGGATGAGGGCCATGTCTGTGCCAGACGTTCCGGCGATCGCCCAGGGGCCGCAATCCAAAGCGCTGGTTCCCCTCTCAACCGAGGAGCTGGAGGCAGCGCTTCCCAACCTGGCAGGCTGGCAGCTTCAAGACGGCAAACTCCATCGCCAGTTCCAATTTACAGACTTTGTTGATGCCTTTGGGTTTATGAGCCAGGTGGCCCTGGTGGCCGAGTCGATGGGCCACCACCCTGAATGGTGTAACGTCTATAACCAGGTGACGGTGGACCTCACTACCCACGATGCGGGGGGCATTTCGGCCCTGGATGTGAATCTGGCCCGGCGGATGAATGCCCTGGTTGGGGACGAGGCATAAGGGCGATCGCCCATCAGCGGGGAACCTTGGGCCAGGTAAAGGAGAAGGTCGCCCCATTACCAGGAACGGACTGGAGCCAGGTGTTGCCGCCCTCGGTTTCCACAATTTTTTTCACCAGCGCCAGACCGATGCCCGTCTGATTGTTGGCCTGGAGGGTTTGAAAAATGCTGAAAACCTTACTGTGGTACTCGGGCGCAATGCCGCGTCCATTGTCGGTGACGGAAAATTCATAGGTATCTTCTCCTTCGGTGACGGCAATGGTGACATGGCAATCGGGGCGATCGCAATATTTAATGGCATTGTCAATTAGATTGGCAAACACCTGGCCCAGCAGCAGCCGTCGCGCCGTGAAAGTGGGCATCGCCCCCACCAGATCAAACTGAAAACCGGGCGGGGGCGTACACTGGTCAACGACCTCCTGCAGCAGCACCGCCACATCCACCTCCACCGGAGACACCTGCTGCCGACCAATGCGGGAATACTTCAGCAGCCCGTTGATCAAATCCTGCATCCGCCGCACCCGCTTTTTCATCAGATGGAGGTGCTGCTGGCTATCACCCGTGAGCTGTTCCCCCAGATCTTCCTCCAGCCACTCCGACAGGCTGGCGATGCCTCGCAGTGGGGCTTTCAAGTCGTGGGAGGCCACATAGGCAAACTGATCCAGCTCCCGGTTGCGCTGCTCCAGGTTTTGGGTGGCCTGGACGAGGAGCTGGTTGACCCGCGTTAGCTCCTGGTTGCGCTGCTCCAGCTCGATTTGGATTTGCTTGCGATCGCTCACGTCTCGAATCAGCCAGCGGGCACCTGTGAGCCGATTTTGGCGATCGCAAATGGGCGCAACCGTGATGGCCGAGGCAAAAACCTGCCCATCGGGTTTATACAGGCGAAACTCATAGGTTTGACGTTCAGAGCCTTGCCGCAGTTGGGCAATGAGGGTGCGGAACACCTGCCGATCTTCCGAAAAAACGTAGGACGGCAGAGATTGGTAGGGCAAGGCGTCTGGTGCGATCGCCATCATGTCCCTAAATTGCTGATTGACCTCTTGAATCCCTCCTTGAGAGTCCGTCACCACATAACCATCAGGGGCCAGGTCAAACAAGTCCTGATAGCGCTGCCGCTCGTCCACGACGGCTTGCTGGGTAGCGAGCAAGTCTTCGTTTTGGCGGCGCAGCTCTTCCTCGGTGACCGCCAGCTCTTCCACCGCCTCAGCCAGTTTGTGGTTGATGGCCTGCTGCTGGGCACTCTGGCGCTCCAGTTCAAAATTGGCCTGCCGCAGCGCCTCTTCGGTTCGCTTGAGGGCCGTGATATCACGAAACGTAACAAGATAGGCGGGTTCCTGGCCCCATTCGATGGTATTCACGCGCATTTGGGCGGTGCAGGCCCCCCGGTGATGGGAGGGAATATCCACCTCCAGGTAGTCGCTGCCCACCACGGGAAAGCCAAACACCTGCCCCAGCAGTTCTGCCTGGGAACGACCAAACAGTTCCAGCACCGCCGGATTTACAAAGCGAATGCGATGGCGCATATCGATGACCATCACGCCGTCCAGGGACTGCTGGATCAGCGATCGCAACTGCCCATCCAACGGCTCATCCAACCGTTCCTCAGGCCCAACCGAGACGTGGCTGAGCGGGCGGCACCGCCCCCTACCCCAGCCGTAACCATCTTGCCCCCAAAAAGCTGGGGACGGGCGCAGGGCGTACGGTTTCACCAGGGATTGGATCGGGATGGCTTTTGCCCAGCGACTGAGGTCAAAGTGGGGGACGTAGTCTGTGGCTCCAGCTTTCATCCAGGCAACGGCATCCCCGACAGCGGGGCGATCGCCCACCACGATAAAGGGAATATCCAGCCCCTGTCGGCGCAACTGGGCCAGGGTGGCCGCGACATCAAAGGCGGGCGGCTGCCCCCCCACTATTACCAGGTCAACGGGGGATTCAATGGCGTCAAGAAAATCGGCTTCGGTGCAGACCCACTGCCAGTTGAAGCTGGGGAAATAGGAAGAAAGGAGGGTGGCGATCGCCTCAGCGTCTGAGTAAGCATCTTGCAGCAACAGCACCTGGAGGGGAGCCACCGTTGATGTCGATAGCTCGGAATGCTTAGATCTGGTCATATCTGAACTCACGGTCAATCCTTTCCCCCCAAAAGCCGGTCATCACGTTCTGTCGGGCTATGTTTTATCGGGTCGCATGCTGCTGGTACCATCGGCTCCCGCACCGAATCACCGACCGGGTTACCGAAACATATCGTCAAAGCGGGCAATTTCCCCCGGATCAACGGAATTAGGATCACCTGACAAAATGCCAGTAATATTGCGAAACGGTTCAGAAATCTGCATCCCCTGAGCCGTGATTGTAAATTCTCGAATTTCTCTGGCGTGCTCAGATCCGCGCATTTTCAAAACCGCGATGCCTCGTCGAATTTCTCCATAAATTTCAATATATCGTAAAAGGATGATGGTATCGGTGGTGGTGGAAATATGGGTTTCAGTCACGGATGCACCGCCCGTGAGAGATGAGGTGTTTGACGTAAACAGGCCAGCAATTTGCTGGGTCTTAATCCAGGAATTGAGGCCGATGAGGAATTCCCGAAAATTTTGGGGAGAAGCGATGCGCTCCAGGGCCGAAATGCTGTCAATCGCCACCCGCTGGGGCTGAAAGTCTTCAATGTGGTGTCGAATAAACAGCAGGTGGTTTTCCAGGCTGGTGGCTTCGGGATAGCGGCAGCAAATCCGCAATCCCCCCTGGGCCACCATGTCGTCGAGATGAAGGTTCCAGCCACTGGCATTGCGGTGAAGCTGTTCCTGGCTCTCCTCAAACGATAGAAACAAACACCGCTCCCCCTGCTTCACCCCCTCCGCGAGAAACTGCGTAGTCAATAGGGTTTTACCCGTGCCGGTGGCCCCTGAAATCAGGGTAATTGAATCGCGGAAAAAGCCACCGCCGCACATTTCATCAAGCTGGGCGTTGCCTGTGGAAAGGCGGTCATTGCTAGACCGCTGCGTCAGCTCTCCAAAGGCAAAGGGAATCACGGCAATGCCATCGGAGGGCACGATGGTGAACGGAAACTCGCCAATTTGATGGGATGTGCCGCGATATTTAAGGATCTCCACCGTGCGGCGACGTTTTTGCTGGACGAGCACGTTTCGCAAAATGACCACATTATCCGCCACAAATTCTTCGACGCCGTAGCGACTGATGGCTCCGTATTGATCGGCGCGTTCGGAGGTGACGATGGTAGTGATCCCCAGTTCGCGCAGCATAAACGCCAATTCAAACAGGTCAGCCCGCACGCTGCTTTGCATGGGAATGTAGCTAAACAAGGCACCCAGAGAATCAATGGACACCCGCTGGGCATTGACCTGGTTAACCGCCCGCTCCAGTCGGGTCAGCAAAGGACTCAGCTCATACTCGCCGCTGACCAGCAGCCGGTCCTGGCTACGGGGGGATGCATCGACAAAGATCCACTTGCCCTCGTCTTCCCAGGTCTCAATATCCCAGCCAAAACTGTTCATATTCCGGCGAATCGCATAGGGAGGCTCTTCAAAGGTGACATAGACACCCGGCTGATTTTCCCGAATTCCCTCTACCAGGAATTGACAAGCAAAGATGGTTTTGCCGCTACCTGCTGTACCGGATATTAGCGTGGTTCGACCTTTGGGTAATCCACCTTCCGATAGAATATCGAAACCTGGAATTCCGGTCATCAGCTTAGCAATAGAGCCTGTCCGCCTTGAGTCGTTCATAGTGAGTTCAGCACACGGTAGTCAGTGGGGGATAAATGGTAAATCAATACTACGAGATGGAACCTCACTTTCTTTAAATCAATCAGATCAATCAAGCCTGTCAATATCAAATTTGTCAAATCTATTAAATCTGTTAAATCTGTCGCAACCTGTCAAAAGCCTTTCCAAAGATAGATGACTAATCATCGGCATCATGAATACCCAATCCAAACAAAACAACGTCCATATCAGACAAATCGCCAATAATGCGTTGGGCTGGGGCTGGGGACTCCTTGACTAAAGTAGGCGTGACCAGAATGCCTTCTTCTTCCGCCAGATCAGGCTGCTGCAGAACGTCGATCACCATAATTTTGTATTGACCTGCCAGCTTCGCTTCACAAAATCTTCGCAGGTTGGCGATCGCAAATTTGGCCCGAGGCGTCTCTCCAGTAACGTAAAGTTTAAGCAAATACGCGTCAGACATCTGTCTGTCCTCTATTACAACCTGCCTCGGATATCCGAGTGGCCCCAATTGGTCTATACCATTAACCGGCACTGGGGCGATCGCCAGAGCATGATACTAAATCATTTCCAGCCCTTCCTCAACTGCAAAAGGGTTAGCTGGGGCACCTAAGGCGAGCTTGGGCTGCGCATTTGCCAAATCTTGATGGTGGTGTCAGCACTGGCGCTGGCAAGCTGCTGGCCTTTGGGGTTAAACGAAAGCGCCCTCACCGATCCATCATGCCCCGCTAACGTAGCAGATAAGCCCTGACAATTTCCCTTTGTTGACCAAATTTTCACGGTGCGGTCATCGCTGCCGCTGGCTATGAATTGACCATCTTGTCGAAACACCACAGACCGGATGGGGTTTTGGTGGCCAGAAAACGTATGGGTTACAGTGCCAGCAATACCATTCCAGACCTGTACGGTTGAGCCATGGGTCCCTATCACAAAGTCCTGCCGATTAGGGCTGAGGGCAATGGCGGTGACCGGGTAATGATCAACCGGCAGAGATTTCAGGCATATCGCAGTCCGCAGGTTCCACAGCCGAATGCAGGAATCGTCACCGCCGCTGATCAGAGTTTGACCATCGGAACTAACGGCGATCGCCCGCACAGGGGCCTGGTGCTGCGCCAGGGTACGAAATAGAGATCCCTGCTGTAAATCCCAGAGGCAAATCTGGCGATCTTCACTGGCGCTGATCACCATCCGTCGGTTGGGGCTAAAGGCGATCGCTGTCACCGGAGCAGTGTGCCCCTGAAAAACACGCACCAGGTCGCCCGTTTGCAAATGCCAGATGCGCACGGTGGCGTCTTGCCCACCCGTAGCCACCAGTTGGCCATCGGAAGCTGCGGCGATCGCACAAACAGCACCCCTGTGGCCATCCAGGCTGCCAAACGCCTGCCCCATCTTGACATAGTTCCACAGCAAGACTTGCCCCTGCTCGTCACCGCTGACCAGTACCCTACCGTTTTGGGCAACCGCCAGACTCGTCAAAGCATCACCATGTCCGATTAAAGTATGGACGCAGTGCCAATTCCCTTCCGCCACAACTGACGCGGGTGGGGTTTGGGGAGTTTGCTGATGCGCTGACGGGGGCGACGGTTTGACCTTTGGCGAACGGGTGGGCGAGTGGGTGTAACCCTCAGAGACACGCCGTTTCAGCTCAATTTGATTGGCTCTTTTTAGATCGGAAGCAGATCGGTTCTCAAAACCCATTTTTGCGAGAACAAAGCTCCGGTGGCGGTATGCCTCAGCATAATTGGGGTTCAGGCGAATCGCCATTGAAAAAGCATCAAGTGCTGCCTGATAGTCTTCTTCACTGGCACAATCCGCACCCAAACTGTAGTAATCTTCGGGCCTGGTGGGTCGATGGGTACAGGTTGACCGCGAAGTGGCGGCAGGCATCGGGCCACTGGAGGAAGGAGATGGCTCTGCTTGATTTCTGAGCAGATTATAGGCTTCGTTTAAGCGCTTGATCTGTTCCTCAGCTTCGCGCTGCTTCTGGGGATCACCAGGAAAACAATCTGGATGCCAGCATTTGACCAGCGTGCGATAAGCTCGCTTAATTTCGGCTGGTGATGATCCCGGCTCAAGCTCAAGAATTTTGTAGTAAGAATGGAGGTCTGTCATATCGTAGTGCGATCGCTCAGTCAGCGGCCTTGCCGTATCGGATATTACACCGTTGGCTTCCCAAGCATAATCAACTCAAATTCCTGGCGGCACTAGCAAAATTGAGTATTTAGCAAATTTTTAATTTTTCAACAGGTGGTCAGCAAGATATTTGAGTTCGCATTCCTTATGAGAATTATTTTCAATTGCGGGTTATCATGGTGATACTTGCTATTTTGCGCGATCGCTTTTTATTCCACCACCTTTTATTCCACCATCGTTAAATCCCTGCCAGAGAGGTTTTTGTAACTATGGATGCCCGGTCATTTACCGTTTCCGGCCAGCTGACTGGTTTTGTGATCGAAGATGGCTACAAGCTCAAGGCCATCAAAGTACTTCTCGACACGGTGGAATACCGGATTAAGCTGTCTAAAGAACTGCGGCGATCGCTCCCCCCCGACCTGGTCATCGGACAAACTATTCAGGTCTCCGGCTGGGGCAAGCGCGAGAAAACCGGCATTCTCAAGCTGACCGCCGATGTCGTTCAAACCGGCGGGGCTGCATCTGCTGAACCCGTCACCGGGTCACCCCCAGCGTCAACCGATGTCCCAGCCGATCCCGAAGCCAGAACTGCAAAAGCCAAAGCGAAGGTATTGGTCTGCCAGAAGTCCGGCTGCCTGAAGCGGGGAGGATATGCGGTCTGTGCGGCATTGGAAGAAGCCTTGCGCGATCGCCAGCTAGACGGTCAGGTCATGGTTCAGGGCACCGGCTGCATGGATCGCTGCAAGGCTGGCCCCAATCTGGTCTTCATGCCCGACCGCGCCCGCTACAGCATGATCCAGGCCGACGAGATCGCCGCCCTGGTAGAAAAGCATTTGTTGGTGTAAAAACCCCCATCCAGTGAAATTCCTGCAAGGGTAGAATGGCCCAGATCAGCCCATCTCGACGCTGCACATCTGGCCTATCGCCAACTTAGGCGTCGCAGGTGCAGCCTTCATGACCACAGCCAGAACCTTCCTGGTGGCCACTGGCGCAGGCTTCACTACAGTAGTGCTTGCCGTCCTTCTGGATGGCGCTATCAACATTGACAATACACAGGCAGGAATCGCAGGCGCACTTCATTTGAGTTACGGTGGTCATGGCATTCTCTGGGTTCGGTAGATGAAATATCTGAGCCGCTGCTCATATTTCAAATATATCATCTGAATAGGCATTCAGATATTCAGGAATACAACCTTTAGATTTTATTTAACTTTTGCTGGCCAAATTTTAGCGAAGGGTTGCGGAATGCTGGGTGAACGTTAATTTCGCCAATGCCTACGGTAAGGGCAAAGGGCCATTTGCCCCTGCGGGGTTCATGGCCAGGCTCAGTAGCGCTGATTTAGCGATCGCCCGAATAGACAGCAAAATCGGCAAAGTCCACAAACACATCCGCTGGCGTGGCCCAGGAAGCGTCCCCGCCGCCAAAGAAAGTCGAAAACAGGATGCCGTTGATTTGCAGCGTCTCCACCGTGCGAAAGGTCAGCCCCCCCTGATCCACTACCATCACCCCATCCAGCCACAGGCGAATGCGGCCATTGGCCTCCCCTGGCTGATTCAGCACCACCTCCTGCTCAATTTGATGCCACACCCCTGGCTGAAACCGCCAGCCCGTACGACCGATGGAGGTACCGTGGTCGATGCTGGTGGGCAGATAGGCGTAGACCTCCCCCTCCCCCCGCTGTCGCCACATCAGCCGGGTGGAAAAGCCATCCGTGCCGTCGGGAATATCGCCGCCGCTGTTGCCCGCACCGCCGTAGAGGCCAGGGAGCTTCCCGCCTTTCATGAAATCAAAGTTTTCTGAGAAGCGCACAAAATAGCGCAGCCGCAGCGCTTCCTGGGAGGGCAGGCCCAGGCTGGCGTAAAACTGGGTGCCGCCCAGGGGCACGCCCTGGGTGCGGGCGACGGTGGGGCTGGCAGAGCGAGCCGGGTAGTGGACGCGGAAGTAGGAAGGGAAGCGATCGCCCAAAACCGTCATCTGCTCCAGGTTTTCCAGTCCCCACTGTCCCTGGGGTTGAAGCTGCCAGACGGTCTGCCAGGAGGGCTGGCCGGTGTCCGCCGCCCAAAGTTGGGCAGAGGCCGCAGGGGGCGTGACCTCCGGTGTAGTTTCTGGTCGGTTCTCTGGTGGATCTGCTGGGACGCTCTCTGGCGCACGTTCCGGAGCAGGCTCTGGAATCGGCAGGCTCCGCACCCGATCACATGCAGTCAGCCCGATGAAGGACATCCAGCACAGCAGAGTGTATGGGATGAGTTGCTTCATAAAAACGCCAGGAGAAAACAGATGCCTTCTGAAAAAGTTTTACCGCTTGTTAGCACAGATGGACGCAGATAGCGCAGAGTTTCTCTATCTGCGTCCATCTGCGCCATCTGCGGACCCATCAAACGTCACCGAAAAAGAAATCAGCGGTATTGCGACTATCCAACACGCTACCCAGGTTTTGAGCAGTCAGCACCACCTCCTCCAGGGTCATAAGCAGGTTACCAATTCCCCCCGCCGTCGAAGCCGTCCGCAGGTTGGTGGAGCCGTTGAGGACGGTTACCTCTACCTGATCGATGCCCATGATGGCGAGGCGATCGCTCCTTTCATCAAATGCTTGCACCACATCACTACCATCCCCCAGATTATAGAGAACCGTATCAGTTGCCCCATCCTGACCCAGGTGCAGCACATCATTCCCCAGTCCACCCATGAGTTCATCCTGCCCCGATCCCCCTTCCAGAATGTCATCGCCTGCACCGCCAAAGAGGCGATCGTTGCCGCCGCCACCTTCCAGCAGGTCATCCCCGTTGCCACCTGCCAGCACATCATCGCCCGCTTCCCCATCCATGTACTCATTTCCGGCTCCGCCTACCATCTGATCATTACCGCTGCCGCCTTTCAGCAGGTCGTCCCCGTCGCCGCCATCAACAACGTCGTCTCCATCGCCACCGTCAAGAAAGTCGTCACCCAGTCCGCCTGAGAGGCTATCCAGACCGGTTTCACCGTTCAAGTAGTCCTTGCCGTCGCCCCCGGTGAGACTATCATCCTCCGATCCGCCCCAAAGAAAGTCGTCTCCCTCTCCACCGTCGAGGGTATCTATCCCAGAGCGGCCATACAGGGAATCCTGCCCTGCATCACCAAACAGTTGGTCGTCGCCGAAACTACCGTCCAGTAAGTCATCCCCCAGGTTACCATAGAGAAGGTCGGCGTCCGCGTCGCCGTTAAGGTAATCATTGCCCAGACCACCATCCAGGGTATCCAGACCCTCCTCTCCCCAAAGTACATCATCCCCCGCCAGCCCCATGAGAATATCGTCTCCCAAGCCCGCTGCGATTACGTCTCTGAGATCGCTCCCCATGGTGGAGTCGGCGGCCAGAGTGCCTGTGACCGGGCCATTACCGGGAACAAAGGTCGTATTCAAACCACTGATAAAGTAGTTGTCCCGCAGTGAGCCGATAGTGATATTGCCGGTTATGGTGTTGTAGTCATTGCCAAAGGATTTCTCACGAATGCCGTACCGCGATTGGTTTGGCAGGGAGCTGCGGGTGACGTTGTTTTGCACAACGTTGAAGGTTGAATAGACGCGTTCATCGTCGTATAGCTCGATTTCGCTGTACTTGTCGTGCTCCAGTTGGGAACTATCCATTACCAGGTTATTGGTGATGGTGTTGCCTGACGATCGCCGGATACCCAGTCCATACTTGCCGCTAGAAAGCACAATGTTATTATCCAGAACGTTGTCACCTTCTTCGGGAATGTAGATACCGTTCCCTTCGTTGGACACAATCTCGTTACCAAGGATGTCTATTTTACGGCTTCCAGTTTGGAGGGTAATCCCGTTTCCCCCATTACCCACGCTTTTGTTATTCAGCAGGATCAGGTTCTCGGCTTCAGTCACCAGGTTGAATCCGTGGCGATCGTTATTGATGGACAGGTTATTAGAAATAGTGGCATTGAGAACCTTGTCCAGGGTAATGCCGTCCAGGCCGCTATTCTCAACAATATTGTTACGAATGGTGAGGTTAACCGTGGGGCTACCATTTTTAGAATTTTCGTGGGGATCAAAGCCATAGGATGGGGTGTTGCGAGTATAGATATTTTCAATGATGCTATCTGTGTAGGTACCGTAGACCCCATACTTTTTATTAATGAAAGACTGGTTGGCGCGGTTGCCGTCGATTTGAAAGTCTGCCAGTCTGGCGTTATAGATCTCCACGTCGGAGCTTTTGGGTGAATCGGCCTGGGTGCGAATCATGCCCGATAGGGAGAGGCTGGAATCGTCCTGGAGGCGAATTTTAGTGCGCCATCCCGACCCCTCCAAATTGACGTTGCTCCGCAGCACGATATTGTCCGAAACGTGAAAGATGCCCGGCAGCAGCTTCACGGTGCCTCCCCCAGCCCCTAACACCTCCAGGATGGCCTGATTAATCAGGTCCTGATCGCCTGTGCCGCTGGCGACGTAGTCGGCCTGGGCTGCCTGAGCAGCAGGAGTATTGCTGGCAGCAATGACGATGGTAACGTCCGCCACAGGAGCCACAGGAGTGATTACGGGAACTTCATGGACAAAGGTATTCACCTGAAACTGGTCACCAAGGGCCGCTCCGCTCGCGTCATACTGTCGACCATAGGTGCGGTAGTCGTCCCGGTAGTCTTCAAGGGCATCCCCACCGGGAGCCAGGGAGTGCCAGAGGGTGACAAATCCTCCATTCGCCAGCCCGGCGATCGCCGGTTTTCCCTGGTCCTGAGTAGGCGTGACGCCGTTGATTTGAAAGTCAGTTCCCACTGGATTTCCCGCTGCGTCGTAGCGCTGGCCCAGCACCTGATAGTCGCCGCCAAAGGTGGCCTGCGATCGCCAGGTAATCACAAACCCCCCATCTGTCAACGCAGTGATGTCGGGCCGCTGCTGGTTGGCGACTGTGGCCGAGTTGACCACCCATTCGCCACCGATGGGGGTGCCATCGGTAGCCAGCCGCTGGGCCACGATGCCATAGGCGCTGCCATCCTGGCCGTAGGAATTCCAGACGACAACGATGCTGTTATCCGTGAGGGTGGCGATCGCCGGATTGTTTTGGGAGCCAATGGTGGTGGTATTGACCTGAAATTCACTGCCCAAAAGGGTGCCATCGGCAGCAAAGCGCTGACCAAAGATGCCGTACTCATCCCCGTCCTGGTTGAGGGACTGCCACACGGCGACAAAGCCGTCGTCCAGGTCTGCCAGAGCCGGTTGGGACTGGTTGCGATCGATCGCCGTATTGACCTGGAACTCTCCAGACACCCTACCCCCACTGGCGTTGAAGCGCTGGGCAAAGATGCCATAGCCCCGCCCTTCTTCCTCCGCCTGGTCCTGCTGCCGAGACTGCCACGCCACCACAAACCCCCCGTCCGTCAGAGCTGTAATGGTGGGATCGGTTTGCCAGTTCTCTAAATTGGCATTGACAACGGTTTCGCCGCCAATCTCTTCCCCGGTGGCGTCATATTGCTGGATGAAAATATCGTATTCAGTGCCGCCAAAGTCGCGGGACTGCCACGTCACCACAAAGCCACCATTGGCCAGGGCAGTCACCGATGGCGTATCCTGGTCATCGCGAAAACTTTCATTGATTTGAAATTCTTCCCCCACGGGGTTGCCGTTAGCATCGTAGCGCTGACCAAACACACCATAGTCCATCCCGTCCTGATAGGCGGCCTGCCACACTGCCACAAACCCCCCATCTGCCAGGGCTGCTACAGCAGGAGTGGGCTGGCTATAGAGGGTGCGAGTATTCAATTGAAAATCTACCATTAGTTATGATTCCCTGGCGATCGCCACGAATAGAAACAAATTAAAATACACATTGGTAGGGGCGAAGTATTCGGCAAGCAACTGCTGAGTCCAAACCAAAATTCCATCCTGAATGCTTCGTCCCTACGGGTTTATGATTGTCCGAGACCTTGAACCTGGGTGTGGGAGGTATTGATTTGGTGAATACCGCCAGACTGTAGATTACCCGTAATGGTTACATATTGAACGGTGACATGCTGGGTGGAATCTAGCACCAGTCCATGGCGGGCGGGCTGCTGCAGGTGCAGACTTGCAACCCGTGCCTGTTCAACGTTTTGTAAAAGAATGCCGTCAAGGGTTGCGTTAAATGATTGGCTTGAGGAATCCGCAGGTCGCAGGGTAAAGCCACTCAGGCGAATGTCCCGCAAATAGGTGTCCTGAAGGTTTTCCTGAGGACGACCAACGGCTGGAATTCCGCGTCCCGTCAGCTCTTGGCCACTTTCACTCTGGAATGATAGAGGATAGGCTTGAATGACTGCGGTAGCCTCCCCTGGTTGGTTAATCCGGGTGCAAAGAATGGTTCGCCCCATACCCTGTCCCTTGAGAAAAGTATTGCTTCGATGAATGGTCAGGGGATGGTGGAGGTCGATTTCACCAATGGGCAGGCTGATCTGCACGTTGCCATTAGGAGGCAGGGACGCAAGTAATTGTTGGAGGGCAATCGCATCATCCTGACTGTCATTGGGAATGACCCCGTGCTCAATGGCCTCAATGACCTGCGTGAGCGGCTGTACGGCGACCTGACGGCGGTGCCACAGGGCGGTGACGTCCTGCATGGGGTTGATGATGCCCAGAAGGGTGAAGAGGATGACCCCAAAGCCAAAGGCTTGCGACCCCAGCAGAAAGCGGGAGGTGTTTTCGGTCATCAACTGTGTCCAGCGGCTGCCCCCCGTTTGCAGCTTGCGATCGCCCCGATTAAACCACCGCTGCTTGGATAGATTCATCTGTGTCCAGATTTTGATCACCGCCGAAGACCATTGGGAAAGCAGCAGAATCGGCAGGTGCTCCAGCTTCAGGTAGGACTCCCGCCCCCAAAAGATCAAAGTCAGGGTGAGGGAGCGGCTCATCACCAGCCAGGAGAACAGGATGCCCACCGCCAGCCACTGCCGCGTCAGCAAAGCCGTCAGCAGTAAACAGGGAGACACCAGCGATGTCCACATGCTCATGCGCTGGTCGAGCAAACATAACCAGACAAAGAAGCCCAGGCGGCGTGGCCCCAGGGCCAGGGCACGGTTGCCGTTGCGCAGCATATTGCCAAACCAGCGGCGCATATTCTGGTACATGCGCTGCACCAGCGATCCAGAAATACTTTCAATGGAGTAAATCGTCACGTCGGGCACATAAAGGAGATCGTACCCCCCCTGCCGCAGCATCCAGTACCAGGTACTTTTATCGTCCCCCGACAAAAACTTGAAGGTGCCCCAGAGCCAGTCGTCCAGGGTATCATTTTCCAACTGTTCGGCAAAGGTAGGATGCAGGGCAGCCTCAGCCCGATATAGTGAAAATCGGCCCGTCAAACATAAAACTTTCTTTGAGAGAGAGATAGAACTCATTTGATAGTGGCGCTGGGAAAACCGCAGGTGAAACCACTCAGAAAACCAGTAGGAGCCTTTCACGATCGGGACTTCATCGGTGGTGAGGGCACCCAATCGGGGAAAAAGGTTAAACATTGGCAGGCAGCGGCGCAGGGTACCCTGTCCCAGTTCAGAATCACCGTCCATCAGGGCGATGATGGTGTTGGCAGGGAGATCGAGTTGGGCGATCGCCCGTAACCCCACCGCCAAAGCCTTGCGCTTGCCGTCCCCCGGATCCGCCGCATGAACGACCCGAACATGAGCAAGGTCAGGGTCTCCCAGCTTGATGGCCTCCACAATGGCAGCGTCTTCCTCTGGCCCACTGCTAACGGTGACCACCGTGATGGGGTGTTTCAAACTCCTAGCTTCCAGCCCCACCGAACGAAACACCTGCTCCGTGATCCAGGCCTTTTCTTTGTAAGTAGGAACCAGCAGGCAAACGGGCGGCAGATCCTCCAGGGGAACCCGGTTGGCCCGCCGCCGCCAGTGGGGAAACACCAGATGCTGGTAGATCCAGGCCCGCAGAATGTGCAGCCCAAACCAGGACCAGCGCCAAATACCAATAGTCCCCATGCTGACCAGGCTTGACCACTCGAGGGTAGAAAGGTGCTCTACCCGGCGCAAAGATAGCAGCAGAATGAGACTGACCACGCCGACCAGACAAACCAGCCCCTGGTTGAGATAGCGATTCAAGCGTGCGGAGGATGAGCACCCAGTAGATCGGGTCATGACAATTTCCAGGATGAAGAGGATGAAGTAACGCACAGAAGTGAGTAAATTGCCCCTGTAGGGGCGAAGCATTCGGCAGAAAGCCCTTGCTAAGCACCAGAACGTACCTATCGAATGCTTCGCCCTTACTGATAATGTGGGCAATTATTTAATTCGCGTTTCCAGGAGATTTTTTGAATCGATCCCCCCAAGAGGATGTCTGAACAGTCATCTTTGGAGTAGCAAAGCTCGGCTGATCCCCCTAAATCCCCTTTGAGAAGGGGGACTTTGGCTCCGGTTCCCCCTTTTCAAGGGGGGCTAAGGGGGGATCGCCAGGTGCTTAAAATTACAGCCAGCTACTCTTCAAACAGCCACTCTTCAAACATGCTCTAAGTCCCCCTTATAAAAGAGGACTTTGTGCTATGCCGCTTTGACGGATGGGGCGATCGCCTGCACCACCTGGGCCGGAGTCGTTTTCCAGCAGGTCAAATCCAGGACGGGCATCTGACCATCAAGCACCTGAAGGGCCGACGCAAATTCGGGGCGCTTCTGGCTCAGCACGATCGCCTCTGACTCCTCCAAAGCCTCCAGCAGGCTGGCCCGAAAGATTTTGTGAGCCTGGGGCAGTTGCCGCTCCAAATATTCCCGATTGCTGCCCAGCATGGTGTCCAGGTTGACATCTGGGTCGTGCACCACCACCCGGACGCCATCCCGCCAGAGATGGCGAATCAGCTCAATCACCGGACTTTCCCGCAGGTCATCGGTACCTGCTTTGAAGCTCAATCCCAGGATGGCGACGCTGCGCACCCCCAGGTCATGAACTTTGAGGCGGGCAGCATCGATGTGCACCTGGTTACTTTGCAGCACCGCACTGGCGATAGGCAACTGTTCGCCCAGACGACGGGCATTGAAGACGAGCGATCGCATATCCTTGGGCAGGCAAGAACCGCCAAAGGCAAATCCAGGCATCAAATACTTGGGCGAAATGTTCAGCTTGGTATCGGCACACAGGAGCTGCATCACGGTCTGGCTGTCTACCCCAATGGAATCGCACAGGCGACCAATCTCATTGGCAAAGCCCACTTTCAATGCATGGAAGGCATTATTAACGACTTTGAGAACTTCAGCATCCTCCAAACCAATGCGATAGACGGGGGCATCAATGCCCTGATAGAGGGCTTCCACCACATCCCCCGATCGCTGATCCAGCTCACCAATGGCCGTTAGCGGTGGCTCATAGAAGTCCTTGACAGCCGTCGTTTCCCGGAGAAATTCTGGATTCATCGCCAGACCAAAGTTTTCCCCGGCTCGTCCCTCAGAGCAGCGCTCCAGGATGGGCAGAATCTGCTGGCGAGCCACCCCAGCAAATACCGTGCTGCGCAGCACCACCACGTGGTAGCGACGGCTTCCCCGCAAGCCATAGCCAATTTCCTGGGCAACGCTGTGAACGTACTTCAAAACCGGGCTGCCATCAGGCGCACTGGGGGTGCCGACACAGATCAGGGAAGCATCGGCCCAGGTGACGTACTGGCGGCCATCACAAACGGCTTTGAGGTTGCCTCGCTCCAGTCCTTCCTGAATAATTTCATCCAGGCCCGGCTCCTTAATAGGGCTATAGCCACTGTTAAACTTCTCTACCTTTTCAGCATTAATTTCAACCCCGATAACTTCATGACCCAATTTGGCAAAGCAAGCGGATACAACCGTTCCCACATATCCAAGACCCCACACAAGAATTCGCATACCTGATGTCTCCTTCAATAACTGTAAATAATGGAGTAAACGATGAAACAAACAATGCGGCTTTGAATTGTCGTAATCTGTGGAACTACCCTCAAATCAGCACTCAAACACTCTGATCATCTGGCGCAAATCTGGGCTAAGTGACCTAATTCACATTCCACAGCTTACCTATCGTCAATCGATGCACCACCTCCTACCCGTTGTGACCACATAGCTGATCGGCCTGACACGCGCTGTCAATTCCTGCGCGATCGCCCCTTAGCTAGCGCAGCTTGCCGTCTATCCATCCAGCTAATTAGCACGGATGATAGATATTAAATGAAAAACTTTGGGTACTCAACTATTGAGCAAATGACTTGGCAAACACAAGCCGGACTGACTGGCCAACGCCGCAGAACTGCTGGGTTTGATCGTGGTTGGTCGGCGGAGGAATGCGAACCGTAACTCGCTTCAGGGGCTGTCCTGCCAGTTGGGGCGGAATGACCGGCGGCAGGGCTTGAACCTGGGTCAGATGGGCGGGTTGAATCCCCGACTGCACTCCGGATAGCGGCTGTATTAAGTCGACTTCTCCCGCCAGTGGTTCAGCCACTGACTTCAAGTCAACGCTCACAGGCATTTGCAGATCAATCTGGCTGACCTGGCGGGCGGGTAACACCGCTTCCACCCAGATTTCATTACAGTCCAGCAGGGAGAGCACCGGCTCGGATTCGTTGACCCGCTCGTTTTGTTCAAGATTGGTGCGGTAAATGACGCCAGCAAAGGGCGCGAGAATCTCCAAATCCTGGCGATCGCTATACAAAGATTGAGCCTGCTCAAGCTGCTGTTCGGCCTGCCTGGATTCCATTTGCAAAGTATTCACCAAGGTGGTTTGGGACTGGATTTGCTGCCGCAGGGCCGCCGCTTCCATCACAAGGCTATTTCCCAAAGTTTCATAGCGATTGGCAATGGTTTGACCTTCAAGCGCCTGGGCCTCTGCCTTTGCCGCACTGAGGGCAGCCTGGGCCTGGCGCACTTGCGCCTCACGGGACTCCCAAACGGCCTTGAGCTGATCAACATCCTGTTGCGTCACCGCCCCTTCTATTAGCAAAGAATTGTACCGCTCATAGTCCAGTTGGGCAGCGTTGGCCTGGGTAACGGCCTGCTCAACCCTTGCTTCGTGCTGAGCTAAGCCATCAGTGGCCAGACCCGCCTCAACGGTTTGCAGAGAGCGGTGCTCAGTTTCAAGCTGCCGAAGCTGCTGCTTAAGAAAGGTGAGGGAATCAGTAGCAGCCTGCAGTTGGCTGGCCTTGGCCTGTACGTTTCCTTCCAGGGTGAGCAAGTTTTGCTCGCCTTGATGGTTTCGAACTACCCTTGCCAATACTTGCTGGGCTTCCACCTGCACTCCTGGTTGCGCATAAAAGTCAGAAATGCTGCCGCTGATGGGCGATCGCAGGCGCACCACCCGGCCATTGACCATGCCCGTATCAACCACAATATGGGTAAGACGATAGCCAATAGAACTGGCACCCAGGGCTAAAACACCCATGCCAAGCCCAATAAACCCCATCGCCCATCCCAAACGTTTCCAGGGAATGCGCTGCCGGTAACCAGGTGAGGGGGAGGAAATACTATCTTGTAGCTGGAAAGTTGTCTGCGTACCCGATTCATTCTTTGGTTCGAGAGATTTAACCATAATGCACGTCCAGGTAGTTGCTCCGCTTTATATTTTTTGTTGTGGATGCCGACAGACCAAACTAGAGGGCTATGCAAAAAACAAAGGGTTGCAGTACGTCCCAGGCCCGGCAGTATCATCCTGCTTGGCACAATTTTTGCTATATGCGTAACCAGATTACTGTCCGTCCCGTAACCGGGGCACCAATCGCTTTTCCGGAGCGGTTGACTGTAATCTACTGGAGATATCTACGAAAATCTACAAAGGAATGATAAAGGTCATACCGATTATTTTAAAACTTCAGTAAATTTTGCCAATATAGCAAATATGCCAGCAGTTAGATGGTTGACAAATTTACCAAAACTTAGTACCGACCCCATGAAGCTTTCAGTACATGGCCATCAGTCCTGGTTAACTGACAAAAGATCCGATGTAGGTTGGTGTTGAGTAACACGAAACCCGACACCAACAATCCTTCCAGCGAATAAGTAGTCAATCAAAATTAAATTCTTGGGGATGCACCCCAAAAAATGAAATTAAAATTGCTCGGCATTTCAGTAAGTAGAACCGAAGCAACATCAATCGAAACTTTTCTGGCTAGCAATTCGTCTCTTTTTTAACAAGTATTCAGTAATTTTTTCAACGTCAATTCCTCCATGCCCTGGTTTGAATGGGGTATGGTTTTTACACAATGACAGGGGCATCAAAACAGCATTTTTTTACTGGGCTAAACCCAAAAGGGTTTAAGGATTCATCATGGCTAATTTTTCCACGTTCAATGTTTTAGACTTTGGGGCGATCGCCAACGACTCATCCGATGATACTCAGGCCATTCAAAAGGCACTGGATGCCGCCAAAAAAGCAGGTGGAGGACGAGTTTACCTTCCTGCCGGGAAGTACTACCTTAGCGGCACTGGTGATGCCTCAGACGGAGCCATTCGGGTTCACAGCAATACAGAACTCTTCGGTGATGGCATGGGCAAAACCGAACTCAAGCTGGTGGATGGATATCGACACAAAATTACGGGCATGGTTCGTACGCCTGTCAATCAAATTACTGAAAATGTCGTCATCCGCGATCTCACGCTCAACGGCAATAACACTGGCGAAGTTGACGGCATTATGACCGGAGTTTTACCGGGATCAGCCGCTTTTGATCGCAACATTCTCATTGAACGGGTAGAGATTCATAGCGTCACCCGCATTGCCTTCAATCCCCATGAACAGACCCGCAATTTGACTATTCGTGACTCCGTTGCCCACCACAACGGCTGGGACGGATTTATTGCCGACTTTGTGTCCGATGCCGTCTACGAAAATAACCTTGCCTATGCCAATGGGCGACATGGTTTTAATATTGTTACCCACAGCCAAGACGTCATCCTTCGCAACAATATTTCCCACAGCAACCAGGAAGCTGGAATCGTAGTACAAAGGGGCAACGGCAGTCCAGACAGCCCTGACGTGGGCGACTATGAAACGAGCGCCAATGAAAGAATCCTGGTAGAGAATAATTCCGTTTACAAGAATGGAGAGCAGGGTGTTTTGCTGAAAATGACGCGGGATAGTCAGGTCATTGGCAACCAAATTTACGAAAACGGCGGAGAAGGCATTCAGCTGGAGGGTGCCTTTGCCAACCTGATCTCCAACAACACCATCACTGACCATCCAGAGGGCGGGATCCTCACCAAATCCTACAGCGGCAGCATTACTGGGCCGAGGGCCAGCCACCACAACCGTTACTTCAACAACGTTGTGTCGGGATCGGACGAGGCGATCGCCGAAAAAGGCAGCACCACCCAGGCCAATCTTTACATAGGCAATCAGGTGGATGGGAATTTTCAGCCAAGCGATCGCATCGGTTTAAATCCCCAGTCCAAGTGGCAGACTGGCGGGGAAACACCCAGCTTTACAAAGCTCGCCGATTCTCGCACGGTGCTGCCTGAGGCGATCGCCATCTACAGCCAATCCTCGCCGGATGGGAAGCCCCAGGGAGATTCTGACCCGTTAGATTTGAACCCGGCAAACGGCGACATTCTCTTTGTGGCGGGTTCGGCCCAGCTAGCGGGGGGCGACATTCGGCTCAGGGATACCCTGGAGCAGCAAGGTTATACGGTAACGGTGCGGGCAGACGATCAGCTCTCCCCGGGGGATTGGGCGGATCGCGATCTGGTGATGATTTCCAAGTCGGTTTCCTCAGCGGTGATGGGCAACTCCCTGGCGGAACTGACCCAGGCGGCGGTGCCCGTAATGACCTGGAAACCAACCCTGTACGATGATTTGGGAATGGCACAGGCGATGGGCTATGCGGATAACCAGACAAAGATTCGTGTGGTCGGGGGCGATCGCCTCATGCCCCGTCAAGCTCCAGGCACGGTGGAAGTCTACGAGCAGCCGCGCAAGGTGGTCTGGGGCCAGCCAGGGGCCGAGGCTATCACCCTTGCCACCGTAGACGGAGATCCCAAGCGGGCGGCTATCTTTGCCTATGACACTGGCTCCCAGCTCACCCATGGGGCGATCGCCCCAGAGAAGCGGGTTGGATTTTTTCTTGACTACACTTCCCACGTCAACGAGCAGGCCCTTGACCTGTTTGAGGCAACGGTGGATTGGGCGACCGCGTAGGGTGCTGACAGCCTAAGGGTATGGCGATCGCCAAAGCGAAGCGTAACGCACCATTTAATTCAGCATCAAGTCGTAGCGATCGGCACGTCAGGCTGCTGCCCCTCATGGGGCACTTGACACTCAGCCAGGGAGGGTTTGTACTGGGTCAAATCTTTACCATAACTTGACCGAAACAAGGCAATCGGTTTCCGGGAGAAAGGGTAGTATTACCAGTATGAGGCATCTACTTTTTTGTCTAAATTAGAACTAAGTAATCGACTCTGATTCTCTCAATCCAGACGAGTTTAGCCATGCAACAACGAGCAATGAAATGGTCAGCACCCGTTTTAACTGGTGCGGCTCTCACCTTTTTGATTGGAGGTGCCTCCCCCGCGTCAGCGATTGGGCTGGTCTCCACACAAACCTATACGCTAGATTTTGAAGCTGACGCTGCCGGAAATTCTCTATACGCAGGAAATTCTGACTACGTCCAGGGCTTATCTAGAAACGCCCGCAACGCCTGGAGAGCTGACGACGCCGTGATTGGCGATCAGTGGCTTGACTGGGGCGTGCGCCTCTCCGCCGACTCCCACAAAGGTAGCCGTGACACCCTGCTGCTATACGATAGCTCCGAAAGAGGGCAAGACAACGACCTGATGACAGGGGAGGCAAACCTGAGAAGCCAGCAGGGCTTTAGCGCTAGCCTGGCGGCAGGGTCGTCCAATGAGCGCAACCTGCTCATCATCCAGGAAGGCAGCGACTTTTTGAAGCCCGACGACGACGCCAAAGGCGGCATTATCAGCTTCGACTTTTTCAATCCCAACTCCAGCAATACCAACTATGCGGGTGTGGGGCTGGGCACGCTGCGGTTCGTCGACATCGACACCAATCCAGGGCTGGATGACGTCAAGTTCAGCGCCTTCTACCGCGACCAGGATGGCAACGAAAAGAGCCTGTTTGAGAATGTGGTCGGCAGCAGCGCCTTTGCCAGTAGATTCTATGCTGGTAAGTCCAACGGTGACAACTCCATCTGGGACTTCGACCTGGCGGCCCTGCAAGGCCAGTTTGAGGGCAGCAACAAAGTTGCCATCAGCCGCCTGGAAGTAAACAACACGGGTAGCGGGGCGATCGCCTCCCTCGTTTGGAACCAACTGCAAACTGTCGAAGACGACGGCCCCCGAGATATCCCTGAGCCAACTGCTGCAGCCGGTCTGGTGGTGCTGGGCCTCTGTGCCGCTGGAGCCAAGGCAACCCGCCGCGCCAGAGCGTAGACGTTCCTTGCGTCCCATGTGATCTTCTGTGACTCTCTATAATATGGGTACCCATTGGCCGCTGGCGATTGGTACCCATTTGTTTTGAGTACTCGAGATGAACAAAACGGAGCGCCCAGAGCCAGCACCCCACCAGGAGGCAGGAATGTCAGATCAGCCATCGTCTCAGCCGTCGTCCAGCAAATTGTTTACCCAATTGGCGATCGCCCAGTTAGGCAACCCCGTTCTGCGGCAGACGGCTCAGCCGATTACAGATCCGAATGATCCCCAGGTGCAGGCCCTCATCGACTCGCTGATTGATGTGCTTTACCAGACTCAGGGTGTGGGTATTGCCGCCCCCCAGGTGGCCGTTTCGCAGCAGATTATCATCGTCGCCTCCCACCCCAATGCCCGCTATCCAAACGCTCCCGAGATGGAGCCGACGCCGATGATTAACCCTCGCCTGGTGAGCCATGGGGAAGAGGTCGTTAAAGACTGGGAGGGATGCCTGAGCGTACCCGGCATTCGGGGTCAGGTGCCCAGGTACGAGTCCATTGAGGTGACGTACTGCGATCGCCACGGACGCCCCCAGCATCGGGAGCTGACAAGCTTTATTGCCCGCATCTTCCAGCACGAGTGCGACCATCTCACAGGGCACGTCTTCCTCGATCGGCTGGAAACCGTACGGGACATCATCACCGACCAGGAATACCTGAAGCGCCTTACGCCCGATCACCCAATCTAAAATCCAAAAGGGCCTTACACCGCCCGAATTACCATGTAAACCGCCAGGGCAATCAGCAGCAGCTTAAAGAGCAGATTCACCGTGCGGTCGGACAGCTTGGGTAGCAGCCGTGTGCCCACCTGCGCCCCCAAAAGGCCACCGACACCGATACACAAGCCGGGCAACCAGAGGACGTTATTGTTGAGGGTGTGCTGGACGATGCCGGAGATGGCGATCGCCACAATAGCCCCCAAACTGGTGCGCACCGCAACTTTGATGGGTTCTTGCAGAAAGAGCACCTGGAGGGGCACCATCACCACACCGCCGCCGACACCAAACAATCCCGACAGGACTCCAGCCAGCAGACCAATTCCCGCGATGGGTTTAAACCGATAGGGGTGCTGATCGGGTTCTGAATCTGCCGGGGAGCGATCGCCCCTGTCCTCTTCCTGCCCAGACTGCTGTTTCTTCAGCCGCTTACGTAAATTCATCAGATAAATCGTCACCAGCAGCAGGGCGGCAAACCCCAGGGAAAGGGCCATATCGGGGATGCGATCGCCCACCCAGGCTCCCAATTGGGCAGTGAGAATGCCAAATGCCCCCAGGGTGAGGGCAACGCGCCAGTTGAGCTGCCGGGTGCGAAGATTTTGCAGGCTTCCCGACGCCGCGCTGAGAAAGACCCCCACCAGGCTGGTGGCGGTGGCCTGCACGGTGGATGCGCCAAATAGGGTGAGGGCGGGCACCAGCAGCACGCCACCGCCGATTCCTAGAACCCCGGAGAGGACACCCGTGAAAATGCCGGTGAGAAAGAGCAGTCCAAGATCCAAGGGAGAATCGGGCATCGGTTAGCAGGAGAAAGGGCGATCGCCAGCGGATTAGCCCCTGGCCAACCCGACGCCTAGAAAGTATACAGCCTTTCTCCCGCTGGCGATCGCCGCCAGTCTCACAGATCCTTCAGCAGTGCCCGAATCTTCCGCCCCTGACGGCGATCGAGGTGTTTGGGGAAAACCAGATCGACGCTGAAACACTGGGCTTGCCCCGGCATCCGGTAGGAGACCCCATCTGTTTCGGGGGGTAAGGCTGTGTCGAGGGAAGTCACCTGGGCCACCAGCCGTATAGGGCGGTCAGCCTCGTCCCCTGAAGTGACCAGTACGCCTACCGGCGGTTTCATCTGCCGCAGAACGGCGAGGTTTTGGATGTCGGAGGACTCTAGCTCAACCCGCAGCATTCGGGAGTTAATTTCCGTCGCCACGCCGCTGTAAAACTGGCCATTCCAGTACAGCCGGATCTTGGCCTGAACCCGTTTGCGCACGGCGGTCGGCGAGGCGGGCTGGAACTCCCGAAAGACCCGCACCAGGCTGGTAATGAAAAACTGGAGCGAGGCAAAGGGGCGATCGGCCTGGGTTCGCTGCTGGGAATACCACTCATCCACATCGGAATAGAGCACCAGCACCAGCCCGTCATACTGGACAGGGGTCATATTGATAAACTCCACCGATACCATCACTTGCTGATCGTCCAGTGGCTCGACCCGCAGAATCCGAGCATCCAGAAAAGCTCGCGCCCCAAAGTCGCCCACCAGCTCCATCTCGATGACATCAGGCAAGTTGGGCCAACTGTCCAGTAGGATGCGAGCACCCGTTTCGCTCACGTCCAGGGTTTGCCCTGTCAGGTTTTCCTGGTTTGAGGCATAGAGAATGGTTTGCAGGGAGCGGTTCAGGCGGTGGGCGCGGCGCATTTGCGGCTGCTCCATGGCCACCAGCAGGGCGGCGACGATGAGAATCAGGTTAAAAACGCTCCAGAGGGCGTTGATGACCACCGCTTCTAAGGAATCCGGGCGCAGATAGATCCAGAAGGGCACGGCCACCAGGGAAAGCAGCAGCAACACCAGCATCACCAGGGAGGCACGGGCCGAATCCCAATCAAAGCTGCGCTTCGTCACCGATGCGCCCTTGTCGGTAACGTTGAACTTACCCAGTTTGGGGTTCAGGATCGCCATGAAGGTAACAATTCCGTCCTGGAAAGCCATGGCGTACTCGAAAATCTCATTCCAGAACGAGAAGCGTACCGTCTTCTGGGTGATATAGTTGGCGTTCATTGCCAGGACGATGTGGGGCAGGGCGTAGGCCAGGGTTTCGATGCCCAATCCTCGAATCAGGTTTAGCCCAAACAGAAGATACAGCACTGGGGCCAGAGCGTACATGATGCGGGGAAAGCCGAAGAAGAAGTGGGAGGTAGCCGACAGGTAGCAAAGCCGCTGGGGCAGGCTCAGCTTCAGCTTACGGTTGAACAGGGGGTTTTCCAGTCGGAGAATCTGGGCCATGCCCCTTGCCCAGCGCACCTGTTGCCCCACGTACGAGGAAAATTTTTCAGGGGCCAGGCCGGCCACCATGATTTTGTCATAGTAAACCGATTCATAGCCCAGGGAATGGAGGCGCAGGGACGTGTGACAGTCTTCCGTAACCGTCTCCACCGCGATGCCGCCAACTTCCATAACGGCGTCTTTGCGAATAACGGCAGCGGAACCACAGAAAAAGGCGGCGTTCCAAAAATCATTCCCTTTTTGAATGACCTTATAAAACAGTTCGTTGTTCACCGGTACCCGTCCCTGGGTGAGCAGGTTGCGCTCGAAGGGGTCGGGGTTATAAAACCAGTGGGGCGTCTGTACCAGGGCCACCTTGGGGTTGGCAAAAAAGCCTACGGTCTCGTGGAGAAAACGCTTGGATGGGATATGGTCACAGTCCAGAATCAAAATCAGCTCTCCCTGGGTGCGCCGCATCGCCGTATTGATGTTACCCGCCTTAGCGTGGTCATTGTTATCCCGCGTCAGCAAGGTGCAGCCCAGTTCCTGGCACATCTGCCGCAGCTTGATGCGGCGTTCGGGAAACTTGCGGCCATCGTCGAGAACGTAGATCCGCTTTTTCGCGTCCGGATAATCTAGGGCCAGGGCAGCCAGAGCTGTCTTGCGGACAATGTTGATATCCTCGTTGTAAGTGGGAATGTAAACATCGACGGTAGGCCACTGATCCGCTGGAATTACGGCCAGGTCTACAGGGGTGCGATCGCGCAGTTTCAGTGTTTGAAAATAGGACAGCAGCAGGGTCAGGATGGCGTACAGCTCAGCCCCATAGAGCACCAGACTGAAAAAGGCGTTGATCCCTGTATCCAGATTGAGGGTGTAGCTGGTTCGGTAGTAGAGATAGCGCAGGGTAGTAACAATACTCAACCAGGCCAGAAACAGGTGCAGGTATTCGCTAGCGCGGCGCTGGGATTGGCCCTGCTCCAGCCGCACAACCAGCCAGCCAACGGCGATCAAGAAGGTGGCCATCGCCCCCTGTTGCCACACCGCCAAAGGGGTGATGATAAACGGCACCGACAGGGTGAGGAGAACCACTACCAGCCAGAACAGTGGCCAGCGGCCTGCTTTAGCCAGGAGACGATCGCACATCGTGGGAATACTCAGCAGCCCACGGGTCAGCCAGGACTGCCGTCGGGAGGAGGGACGGGACTGGGGAGGAGTGATGCTCGTCATAGGGTTATTTCGCCTCCGGTTGAGACTGGCTAAGGCGGTTGACGTAAACCTGGGAGATGCCATACAGCAGGAGGGCTAGCAGCACAATGCCCGTGGGTAGCAGGAACCAGTAGTCTTGCAAAACCTGGGAAATGCCGCTAAGGGAGCTGACCTGCTGAATCTTGCGCTGGGGCGACTGGCTAAGGAAGGTCAGGGTATAGCCGCTGGCGTCGTAGGCACCGGGATTGGCCTGATTGCGCCGAATCAGCACCGTATCGCCATAGAGCTGGCTGAAGAGGGCATCGCGGCTAAACACATCCTGGATTTCCGCAAGCCCTTCGGCGCTCTGGGCTACCAGGGCGAGGATAATGCGGTCGGGGTTTTGGGGCGAGAGGGTGGCTTTAATGACTCCCTCATTGTCGGGAAAGGCCTGCACCTGGCTGCCGTTCCAGGATCGTAGCCAGTTGCTGGCAAGGCTAAAGCCGCTGCGGTCAGGGCCAGGGGCGATCGCCTCGGTGATGGGGAAGCGATCGCGCTGGCCAATGGCAATCAGATGGCGCTGATCCCGTTCTTCTCCGGGAACCTTACTCGCCCGGTAAACCGCCAGCTTCACCGAATTTGCCTGGCTCAGCTTGCCCAGGCGCTGGCTCACGGCCAGCAGGGTGCGTACATCGGCATCGGTGGGCGCATCGGGCAGCACCATCGCCGTCTGCGACAGGTCCTGGGGAGCCGTCAGCGGATATCCGGTTTGCAGTAGCTTCAGGTCGGGGAGGCGCACCGACTGCTGGCGATTCAGGTCAAACTGGGTATCGCCGTGCAGTGTTCCCCAGAGCTGCTGGTCGGCGGCGGGGCCACACAGTTCCCGCTCCCGGGGATGCATGATGAACTGCACCGTCAACACCGAGTCAGGGCGAATCAGGTCGGGGGGCAGCTCCAGCTTGAAGGTTTTGCGGCCACCGCCCCAGGCATCCAGCCGCTTTGAGGAAATGGTCACACCATCCAGCAGCACGTCCACCGACGAGGTGCGGGGGTTGACCTGGGGGCTATAGCTGTACCGCAGGCGCATGGTGCTGCCCCGCTGGAAGGCGTCGTCGGGTAGGGCACGGAAGGGGATGCGAATGGGAGGAGCCGTGGTGCCACGCACAGTCACATCCTGGAACGGCTGGTTGTCTGTCAGCGTCAGGTCGCTCAGGGGAAATGAATTGCGGGTAGCAGGCAGGTAACCGGGCCAATCCCGCGACTCTGGGCTGCTCAACTCTGCCACGCCGTTTACCAGGAGCACCTGTCCCGCCTGAATATTAAGATCCTGCGACTGGACGAGGGACTGGGTCGCCTTGGTTACCCCCGCCGTCCCGTTGCCGCTGACCACCAAAACGGGAACGCTGCCGTCCTCTACCGTGGCCAGCATCAGCACACCTTCATCATCGGGCAGGGGGTTCCCGTCCCCGTCCAGAATTCGGTTGTCCTTCAGCTCAAAGGGCAAATCCAGATCGGCTAAAAACGGCTGTTCCGCAGGGGTGCCGATGACGATGAGGCGATCGCCCCACTTCAGATCCGCCACGTCATCCACCAGGTGCGTTTCCAATGGGTGGGAATCGGACAGACGGGCAGCAGCCACCTGGAAACGGGCTACCGCATTCAGCCAGCCGTCGCTGTAATTGCCAGGTCGCAGGTAAGCCAGTCGGTTTGGCTCGATACTGAGGTCGTCGATAAAGGGAGCCGGAAACTGGGTAAAGTCCAGGGGCAGAGGCTTGGGACGGTAGTCGAATACCAGCTTCGAGTCGGGCAGAATTTCTGTCCACAGCATTGGGTCGGCGGGGTTGGTGCAGGTATCCGAGCTGTGCTGTTCGGCCACAATGGACAGTTCGTTATAGTCCTGCAACAAGTTAGGGGGAATAACGAAAGTCGCCTCCGTAATCTGCGAGTCGATCTGGTTCAGCGCGACGCTGCCAATGCTGGTGTCCTGCAGCCGCAGGGTTAGAAACGAGCGATCGGCAATCAGATCGGGGGAGTGCTGGAAGCGCACCAGTGCCCGCACCCCTTCCACATTCCAGTCGCGCGGTCGAGTAAATCCCAAACGAGCCTCGGGATAGACCCCCTGAAGCCGGAGCCGATTGCCCACCACCGGACTGCGGTTAAACTCCAGCACGTATTCACTCAGAGGAGGTTCGGCGGGGGGATCAGGGGGGGCGGCCTCTGCGGCTGGGGCTGCCGGGGCCGGGGCGGGGGATGCGGGAGCGGGGGCAGGAGCGGCGGCAGGTCGTGGTGCTGAGGGGGCAGAGCGGGCGGGCGCAGGGGCCGGATTGGGGCGGGGCCGATAGACGGGAGCAGGGGCCGGACGGCTGGGCAGGGAAAATTCACGGATGAGCTGGTTTTCCTGCTGCTGCAAATCGGCATCGCTCTGGGCGGTGGCCAGGGTAGGGGCGATCGCCATACCCAGGCTCAAGGCTCCCACACACAGGAGCAGACCCAGGGAGCGCCGCTGCCAGCGACGGATGGCTCGGTGAGGTTGCGATCGCCCCCAGCTCAGTCGGGGGCGGTTGGTAAACCACTGAAGGAGTAGGCGGATCATAGGTTTAACCGGAGTGAGGACTTTTAGGGAGAGGAGAAGGAAGGAGAGAAGAGGGAAGGCAGAAGAGGGAAGGCAGAAGGCAGAAGGTAGAAGGTAGAAGAGGGAAGGCAGAAGGCAGAAGGCAGAAGGCAGAAGAGGGAAGATAGAAGATAGAAGAAAGAAGAGGGAAG